>CADBCX010000121.1 GCA_902793245.1 uncultured Eubacteriales bacterium
TGCGCATGCCCTTGTTGAACAGGGGGCGCAGGGGACGGTCGATCAGGCGGCAGGTCAGGGTCGCCTTTTCGGTGGGGCGGCCTTCCCGCTTGATGAAGCCGCCGGGGATCTTGCCCACGGCGTACTGCTTTTCTTCAAAGTCCACGGTCAGGGGGAAGAAGTCCACGCCCTCCCGGGGCTTGTCCGACGCGGTGGCGTTCACCAGCACGGCGGTGTCGCCGTAGCGGACCAGGCAGCTGCCGCCCGCCTGCTGGGCATACTTGCCGAATTCCAGGGTCAGGGTACGGCCCGCAAATTCCATTGAATACGCTTTGTAATCCATTTTTTCTCTTCTCCTCACACACTACTCACGTTCTTTGGCCCCTGCCAAAGAACAACCAAAAGTCACTTACTCAAACACCATTCTCCATGCATTCGCGATAAACGGCATTGGAGGGGGATTGTCAAGGGGGCCTCCCCTTGACTGAAATCCGCAGCGGCGGCGTGTACGCCGCGAGGACGAAAATTTCAGAAGGGAACGAAGATGACCGGATGAAATTTTCTTTCCTTGCGGTTTTTCCGCCCGGAAAGCCCAAAGGGATTTCAGGAAAAACCGGGCGGGGGGCACGCGGGGGGTATGCAATACCCGCCCGCGGGTTACTACGAAGCCGCAGGCTGAGTAGTAACAACAAAAAGCTATCGGCTGGAAGATTTCACAGCCGATAGCCCGTTGCGCATTATTTACGCAGACCCAGCTTGGCGATCAGTTCACGATACCGTTCGATGTCGGTCTTCTTCAGGTAGTCCAGCAATCCGCGGCGGCGGCCAACCATCAGCAGCAGGCCACGGCGGGAATGGTGGTCCTTCTTGTTGAGCTTCAGGTGCTCGTTCAGGTGGTTGATGCGTTCGGTCAGCAGCGCGACCTGCACTTCGGGAGAGCCGGTGTCGTTCTCGCTGCGGGCGTAATCCTTCATGATCTGGGCCTTGAGTTCCTTATCCATGGGTGTTCCTCCTTTTGGGCGGTGGCTGCGCCCTGCTTCAATCGCCGCTTTCACAGGCATACGTTGGAGAAGCGCTATCCCGAGAGAGCGGTTCTAAAAACCACGTTTCCCATTGTAACATGACAAACGCAGTTTGTAAACCACTATTTCAGATTTTTTCCGCTGTTTTTGGACTGATTCAGCGGAATTTTTCTGCCGGCGCTTGACAAGTAACCGAACGTTTACTATAATACAAAGTAAACAATCGTTTACAAGTCGAAAGAAAGGAGGCTGATGCATGGGCGAAACAAAGGAGAAAATCTTGCTGGAAGCGCTGCGGCTGTTTGCGGCGAACGGCTATGAAGGGGTTTCGGTCAGCGACATTGCGGGCGCGCTGGGCATCACGAAAGGCGCGCTGTACCGGCATTATCCCGGCAAGCGGGCGATCTTTGACAGCATCCTGGCCCGGATGGAGCAGCGCGACGCGGAGCAGGCCCAGGGCCACAGCCTGCCGGAAGGGACGCTTGCGGAGACGGAAGACGCGTACCGGGCCGCCACCGTGGATGCCGTCATCGCGTTCAGCAAGGCCATGTTCCGCTATTGGACCCAGGACGATTTCGCGGCGCGGTTCCGCCGGATGCTGACGCTGGAACAGTTCCGCAGCCCGGAGATGGGGCGGCTCTACCAGCAGTATCTTGCGTCCGGGCCGGTGGGCTATGTGGCCGACCTGTTTGCCGGCCTGGGAATCGCCCAGCCCCAAAGGAAGGCTGTGGAATTTTACGCGGCCATGTTCCTGCTGTACAGCGTGTACGACGGGGCGGAACAGAAGGAGGAAGTCGCGTCCATGCTGGACGGCATTCTGGAAAACGCCCGCAGCAGGCTGCAAAAAGAAACGGAAGGCATACGGGAAAAGGAGGATTTACATGGATAACATCGTCATTCGCCGGGAAACGGAAAAGGATTACCGGGCTGTGGAAAACCTGGTGCGGGAGTCGTTCTGGAACGTGTACCGGCCGGGGTGCCAGGAGCATTACGTGCTGCATCGGCTCAGGAATGACCCGGCCTTCGTGCCGGAGCTGGATTTTGTGATGGAGAAGGACGGGCAGCTGATCGGTCAGAACATGTTCATGCGCGCCTGCATCCGGGCGGATGGCGGCGCGTCCGTTCCCATCATGACCATGGGGCCTATCTGCATCGCGCCGGAGTACAAGCGCCGGGGCTATGGCAAAATGCTGCTGGATTCTTCCCTGGAGCAGGCCGCGGCGCTGGGCTGCGGGGCCTTGTGCTTTGAAGGGAATATCCTCTTCTACGGAAAAAGCGGGTTCACCTATGCCAGCGATTTTGGCATCCGCTACCACGGCCTGCCGGAAGGGGCTGACGCCTCCTTCTTCCTGTGCAAAGAACTGATTCCCGGTTATCTGCGCGGCGTCACTGGGGAATACGCGCCGCCGGAAGGCTACTTCGCGGCGGAGAAAAACCCGGAGGATTTTGAGGCGTTCGACGCCCTGTTCCCTCCGAAACAGAAATTGAAGCTGCCGGGCCAGCTTTTCTGACTGCGGGCTGCTTTGGCAAAAAACAGAGCGAGGAAGGATGACAATGCTGCGGTTAAGGCCCTATAAGGATTGCGACGCGGAAACCATCGTTTCCTGGGTGGGAGATGAAATCTCTTTCCGGAAATGGTGCGCGGACAGGTTCGACAAGTATCCCATTACGGCGGAGGACTTGAAAAGCCATTATCACGCTCTGGATGATTCCGACAGCTTTTTTGAAATGACGGCTTTCGATGAAACCGGCGTCGTCGGGCATATGATCATGCGGTTTACCGACGAAAAGAAAAGCGCTGTCCGGTTTGGCTTTGTGATCGTGGACAGGAACAAGCGGGGCAAAGGCTACGGCCATCAGATGCTGGAGCTTTCCAAGCGATACGCCTTTGATATTCTGAAAGCGGAAAAAATCACCCTGGGCGTGTTTGAAAACAATCCGTCCGCTTACCGGTGCTACCGGGCTGCCGGATTCCGGGAAGTATCAAGCGCGGAGGAAACCTTCTATCCCATCATGGGCGAAAACTGGAAATGCGTGGAGATGGAATTGGCGCGGCAAAGCAGATGATACTGTTTGCGGTCTACAATCTTAACAGCCTTGTTGTAAAGGACGAAGATCCAACAAGAGAAACCGCTGGGGTTTCACCCCAGGCCCCACCAGGGGGATGATCCCCCTGGTGCGGGGTTCAGGGGCCGCATAGGCCCCTGCTTCGTTACCCTTCACAACATGATTGTTAAGAATTTAGGAAAAGAAAAGTATGATATTAAAATTCCACATACTGGAAATAAAAGATAGACAAAATCGGCCGGATAAGGTATACTGTATAGGAACGGCAAAACTCACACACAGCAGGGAGGAATACGATGCAGTACGTACCTTTTGGCAAGCATGGCTTTAATGTTTCCCGCCTGGGCTTTGGCTGTATGCGCCTGCCCACGAAAAAAGACGGCGACCGGGACGTGATTGACCGGGACCGGGCCATCGGCATGATTCGCCACGGCATCGACGGCGGCATTTCGTATGTGGACACGGCTTATCCCTACCACGGCGGAGAAAGCGAGACCGTGGTAGGCCTGGCCCTCAAGGACGGCTACCGGGAACGGGTGACGCTGACCACCAAGCTGCCCTGCTGGGCGGTGAACGAAGAAAAGGACATGAACCGCCTGCTGGATGAACAGCTGAAAAAACTGGACGTGCCTTACCTGGACTTCTATCTGCTCCACGCCATGGACAAAAGCCGCCTGGAGAAGATGCAGGCGTTCCATTACAAGGACTTTTTCAAACAGGCCGTGAAGGATGGGCGCGTCAGGCATCCCGGTTTCTCCTTCCACGACGACCACGACACCTTCCTGCGCATCCTGCATGACTACGACGATTGGGGCATGGCGCAGATTCAGTTCAATTACCTGGACGACGAAGACCAGGCGGGGGAAGCGGGCCTGCGGGAAGCGGGCAAATGCGGCGTGCCGATCGTGGTGATGGAGCCCCTGCGGGGCGGCGCACTGGCGACCCCGCCGCAGAATGTGAAAGAGCTGATGGACCGGAACCCCCGCAAGCGCAGCGCCGTGGAATGGGCGTTCGCCTATATCGCGGACTATCCCGAGGTGGCGACCATCCTGAGCGGTATGAGCACCCCGGAACAGCTGGACGACAACCTGCGCATTTTCGACACCCTCACCGTGGGCGGCATGACGGACGCTGACCGGGCTTTCGCCAAGGAACTGAAGAAGGCCTATCTGTCCCGGATGCCCATCAAGTGCACCGGCTGCCGGTATTGCCAGCCCTGCCCCCAGAACGTGCATATCCCTGATATCTTCTATGGCTATAACCAAAGCAGGATGTTCGATCAGCAAAGCCGCTTCCTCAACAACTACCGGGGCCAGATCGAGCGCGGCTTCGACGCTTCCAAGTGCGTCCAGTGCGGCGCGTGCGAAGCCGCCTGCCCGCAGCATCTGCCCATCATCGAATGGCTGCAGACGATTGACCGGGAATACCATGAGACTGTGAAGTAAGCATTCACAACACAATGATTCAGAAAAGGATTACGCTCTTTGTAAAGGAGCAGAAAGAACGCTGGGGCGCATCGCTCCAGCGTATCATTTTATGGGCTTTTGTCTTCAAACAGATTCGCTCACGGCCTGCGGCGTCTGTCATGCCCGCCGAACTCCGGCGAATGCGTTTTCCGTTTCACTTCATAAAGCCGGGCGTCGGCCGCCGCAATCAAGTCGAACAGCTGGCAGGAATCCTGAGGAACGCCCTCCGCGAAACCGATGCTGAGCAGGATTTTCCTGCTGGGAACGCAGGAAGCCTGGAAACTGTAGGATTCGCTGTCATAGGTGTTTGCCAGCGTGTTCAGCACAAGGAATTCGTCTCCGCCGTAACGGTAGCAGAGGCTTCCCGGATAGAGCGCTTCAATCTGCCGCGCCGTCTCCTTCAATACGTCGTCCCCAACCGTGTGTCCGTAAGTATCGTTGATTTCCTTAAAATAATCGATGTCAATCATGGACGCCGAAACAGGACTGCCGACCAGCCCGGCCGCGTCCTCATCCAGCGCCTTCCGATTCCTCAGCTTTGTGAGAACGTCGTGCCGGGTCAGGAATTCAAGCGCTTCATTGTTCTTTTGCAGCAGCACTGTTTTTTCCGCCGTGCGTATCTGGGACTGGCACCGGACTATGATGCCCGCGATGGAGATGCACGCCAGGACGATATAGTTGACGGTATTGATCCCTTTTGCCGCGTCGATCGAATAAAGCGTGGCGTACAGGATGCCGTAGACCCCGACCATCAGCGCTGTGCCAACCCACGGCCTGAACGGAATGAAGCACACGATAATCAGCTCCACCGCGAAAAAAGTCAGGAGCTGTTCGCCGCGGCTGTACTGGCGGTAAGAAACCCAGATGGACCAGACCGATAAGACGACGAAATAAACGATCTTGAACAGCGTTACGCTCTTATGATTCAGCGCGGCGTTTTTCCTCATTCTGTATGCGATGATGTTTCCGGTCAGGCATGTGATCAGGCAAAACAGCATGCTGCCTAAGCTGATCAACAATTGGCGGTTATATTGCTTCTCCGTGATGACCACCAGCAGCAGCGTAATCGCTTCAACAACCGCTGCAATAAAGGAAATGTAAAAAATACTGTTGACGCTTTCCGAATCGATGTTCTTTTTCGTTTCCAAATCGATTTTCGGGAAGTAGAATCTTTTTAAAAGCTGAATCATTTTGCCTCCCTGATTCCGAGTTACGCGCTTCTTCCGCGCGGGAATTTATAAATAATGTATATTATGGAAGAATATTTACCCGGATGAATACTCGACCACACCTAATATTATACCCCCTCCCGGGAAAAGTCAAGATGAAATCGGCTTTGTTTTTTATGCAATAAACGTATTTTTATTCAGCTTGTTGCAAATGGAGATTCTGTGTATTATAATATAACCGGACAAAAGATTTTGGCATATTTCTTCCGGAAAGGAGGGCGGCGCATGTCGATCAGGCTGTTTTCCAAAAAACAGGAAACGGAACAGTTCGAGCGCCTGGCGGGGGAGAGCGAGCGGCAGGTGTACGCCGTGTGCCGGCACATGATGGACAACCCCCAGGACGCGGAGGACTGCGCCCAGGAAACCATGCTGCGGGCATATAAGGCCTTTGGCTCCTTCCGCCGGGACGCCTCGTTTTCCACCTGGATCACCCGCATCGCCATGAACGTGTGCACCGACGCGCTGCGCAAACGCCGCCCCGCCGCGTCCCTGGACGCCATGCGGGAGGAAACGAATTTTGATATCCCCGACGCCGCACCCACCGCTTACGCCCGGTTGGAGCAAAAGGAGCGCATGCGCCTGCTGCGGGAAGGACTGGACGAGTTGCCCGAGGACATGCGAAAAATCATTGTTCTGCGGGATATGCGCGGCATGAGCTACGACGATATTTCGCAAACGCTGGATCTTCCCCTGGGTACGGTGAAAAGCCGCGTCAACCGGGCACGGGAAAAACTGTGCGCGATTCTTCAAAAATCTTCGGAACTTTTTTCTTCCCATTCCGTCTAAGAAAACGAGAGGAGGCGAAAACATGAATTGCAAAGAATTTTCAACTCTTCTCGACGCTTACGCGGACGGTTCGCTTTCTGAAGCGGAAGCGAGCCAAATGCGGGATCACGCCGCGGCCTGTCCGGACTGCGCCGCAAAGCTGACCCTGCTTCAGGACGCCCGGCGGATGGATGAAGAGATCGAGGTACCGGAAACCTTCTCCTCCTCCTGGCGTCAGAGGATTCGGGAGGAAGAAACGATGGAAGAAAAGAAAACGAAATCATTCCCCTGGAAAACCTGGCTGGCCGCAGCCGCCGTGCTGGTGTTCGTGCTGGGCGGCACCGCCCTGACGCGGGACAGCATGCCCGCCAGAAGCACCGTGAGAAGTACATCAACCCAAAGCACGGCCTCCGCCAAGGACGCGGGCAGCTACAACGGCGGCGCGCGCCGGATGGCCGCGGGCGGCGCGTCCAACGCGATGTATGGGGATGCCGCGGAAATGCCCATGATGGCCGGCGCGTATGAAGATTACGACGCGCCGGAAATGGAAGAGGCGATGGATGATACTGCGGCGGCGAAAGACAGCGGCGCCGTGCGTCAGGAAAAGATCATCCGCAGCGCCAGCTTCACCGTGAAAACCACCGACTATGACACCGACCTGGAACGGCTGCAATCCCTGGCCAAGGAGACGGGCGGGCGCGTGGAGTACATGAACACCTACGGCGACGCCTCCAGTGGCCAGACCCGCAGCGCGTCCCTCACCCTGCGCATTCCTTCCCAGCGGCTGGATGATTTTCTGAGCGGCGCGGAGGGCATCGGCAACGTCACCTCCATGACCCAGGAAATGCAGGACGTGAGCGACAGCTATTATGACGTGCAGACCCGGCTGGAAACCCAGCGGAAAAAGCTGGAACGTCTGCAGAACATGTTTGAGTCCGCCAAGGAGGTCTCCGATCTGATCGAGATCGAATCCGCCATTGCCGACGCCCAGTACTATATCGACCGCTACACCTCCCAGCTCAAATCCTACGACGGCAAGGTGGATTACTCCACGGTGAGCGTCAATGTCAAAGAAGTGCGCGTGACGGAAATGAAGCAGGTCACCCTGGGCCAGCGCATCAGCGAGGGATTCCGGGATTCGATGGAAGCCGGTATGGAATTCCTGGAGGATATGGTGATCTTCCTGGTATCCGCCTTGCCCTGGCTGATCGCTGTCGGCGCGGTGGCACTGGTTGTCCGCTTCATCGTCCGGAAAGCCAGGAAGAATAAAAAAGGAAAGAAGGAAGCCTGATATAATATGAAGAAAGTGATCGCTCTGTGTTTGGCAGCCCTGCTGCTTGCTTGTTCCATTCCCGCACTGGCGGAAGAAAATCCCCGCCTCATCCGCGTCAGCGGAAACGCAGTGGTGTCCCTGGCTGCGGATACCGCAACTTTACAGATTGGCGTAAATACCAAGAAGCCCACCGTGCAGGAAGCTCAAAAGGAAAACGCGGCGCTCATGAACGCTGTGCTGGATGCGCTGCATGCAATCGGCATCGAAGACCAGGACATCATGACCAGCCAGTTCAACGTGAGCAGCCAGTATGATTATTCCACCTCTTCCTTCGGTCAGGAGGTCAGAAAGCTGTACTATGAAGTTCAGAATAACGTTTCTGTCACCGTCCACGATCTGTCCCTCATCGGCCAGGTGCTGGACGCTGCCATGGAAGCGGGGGCAAATACCAGCTATGGGATCAGCTTTTCTTCAACGAAGCAGAATGAGGCCTACCAAAAAGCCCTGACCCGCGCCGTGGAGGACGCCATGCAGAAAGCAAGCGTCCTGGCTGCCGCAGCACACGTGAGCCTGGGCACTCTTGTGTCCATCAACGCCAATCAGAACCAGACTTATACCGCCGGTTACGGCCTGAGCAACTCATACATCTATGAAGCCAAATCCATGGATCGTGGTACTGTCATCACCAGCGGCGACATCACTGTCAGCGCGGAAGTGGTTTTGGAATACGAATTCAATTAAATAGGGTTTACCTGACAGGCTTTATGAATCCTTCGCTTTAATCGACGTGCGATTGACAGGCGTGCCGAACGAAGCGAAGGATTCTTTTGAATGCTGGCTCCTTTGTAAAGCAGGGAACACGTGTTCTTTATAAAACCGAACAATTACAATACTATGTGCATAATAATGTTCGGAAATATCTGGTGTTTTAATAATAAAATGCATTATATTGTTCGGGAAAAGAAAAAAGAAATGAAAAAAAGAGAAAAAGGATGAAAAAAGGTGTTGACTTTCCGATAACAGTGTGGTATTCTAACCAAGCGCTCAAGCGAGGGGAACCGAGCGGGAGGCGCGAGAATCTTGAAAACGATACAGAGAGATTGAGGAAAAACGACAGTTAAT
>CADBCX010000122.1 GCA_902793245.1 uncultured Eubacteriales bacterium
CTGCGCTGGCGCTGGAGGAGTTTCTGGTCCCGTTTCAGATCCTCGACGGCGGCGTCGTCGGTGTGAGCATGATCGTGAGCCAGCTCTCAGGGCTGCCGCTGGGTCTGTTCATCGTGGTGCTGAAAAAGAGCCGCATCCTGTCTGTGGATGTGCGGAAATCGCTCATTCCCGGGAAGGAAATGCTGGATATATTCGCCATCGGCATATCCGCCGCCCTCACCAACATCATGTCCAGCGTCAGTCTGATCGTGCTGAACCACTACCTGCTGCCTTACGGTGTTGACCAGGTAGCCGCCATGGGCATTGCCCAGAAGGTGAGCATGATCATCCTGCTGGTGCTCACCGGCATGTCCTTCGGCGCGGCCCCCATCGTGGGGTATTACTACGGAGGGAAGAAGTATGAAAAGCTGAAAGAGCTGCTGCGGTTCCTGCTGAAAACCGTGGGCGGCACGGCGGTGGTCATGACAGTGATCCTGTTCATCCTGGCCCGGCCCTGCATCAGCGTCTTCCTGCAGGACGAGGCCATCGTCGCAACCGGCGTGACCATGCTGCGCTGGTACATCGTCACCATGGCGCTGGCCGCGGGCGTGATGATCATCACCATCTGCTTCCAGGCCAGCGGCAAGGCCGCCGAAGCGCTGATTGCCTCCATCTGCCGCCAAGGCGTGATTTTCATTGCCGTCATCGCCCTGACCTCTGCCGTCGCGGGCTATACCGGCGTGCTGGCCGCCCAGGCCGTCACCGACGTGATCACCATTTTGCTGCTGGGCGCGCTGTTCTGGAAGCGGTTTTATGGAACGCTCCATGACTGAACGGCGCGGAAACCAATTGACAAAATCAATGAGTTGCCATATAATGGAAAAGAAAAAGACGCGGGGAACGAAAGGAGAAACACAGATGGCGCATTTTCCGAAGGACTTTCTCTGGGGCGTGGCGTGCGCGTCCTACCAGTGCGAAGGCGCATGGAACGAGGACGGCAAAGGCCCCAATATTTGGGACGATTTCTGCCATGACGTGAAGGGCAAGCACGTCAAGAACGGCGACACCGGCGATATCGCCTGCGACTGCTACCACCGCTGGAAAGAGGACGTGGCGCTGATGAAGGCCCTCAGCATCCGGGCTTACCGCTTCTCCGTCAGCTGGGCGCGCATCATTCCCGACGGCAGCGGAGAGGTCAACGAACAGGGCTTTGCCTTCTATGACAATCTGGTGAACGAGCTGCTCGCCAACGGCATCGAGCCCCTCATCACCCTGTACCACTGGGATCTGCCCAGCGCCCTGCAGCTGCGCGGCGGCTGGCTGAACCCGGAAATCGAGCAGTGGTTTGGCCGTTACGCCCGCATCATCGCGGAGCATTTCAAAGGCCGCGTCACCAAGTACATGACCATCAACGAGCCCCAGTGCATCGTCGGCCTGGGGTACGGCGCGGGCGTATTGGCGCCGGGCCTCAAGCTGAGCGAGGAAAACCTGGCGCGCATTTACCATCACATCTGCCTGTGCCACAGCGAAGCCCAGCGGCAGATCAAAGCCGCGGCAGGCACGGAGGTCCAAGTGGGCATCGTGCCCTGCGGCAGGCTGTGCTTCCCCGACCGGGATACCCCCGAAAACCGCGAAGCCGCCTATCGGGCTACCTTTGACCTGAGCGGCGAAGGCTGGGCTTTCGCCCATAACATCGTGCTGGACAGCCTGATTCTGAAGCGCTACGACGAATCCGCGCCGGAAGCCGTGCGCCGTTTCGCCGATACCATTCCGCAAGCCGAATGGGATCGGATGGAAACGCCGGATTTCATCGGCATCAACGTGTACCGCGGCGGGCGGGTGGACGAAAAGGGACGGCCCGTGAAGCTGCCCAGGGGCTACGCGACCACCGCGTGCAAATGGGAAATCACCCCGGAAGTGATGCACTACGGCCCGCTGAACATGTACCGCCGCTATCACCTGCCCATCTACATCTCCGAAAACGGCCTTTCCTGCAACGATATCATTTTCCTGGACGGACAGGTGCACGACCCGGAGCGCATCGACTTCCTGCACCGTTACCTGCTTGAACTCTCCAAAGCGGTGGAGGAAGGCGCCGATCTGCGCGGCTTCATGCAGTGGAGCTTCCTGGACAACTTTGAATGGGCGTCGGGCTACGACGAGCGCTTCGGCATCATCTACGTGGACTATCCCACCCTGCGCCGCATCCCCAAGGATTCCGCCCGCTGGTACGCCGGCGTGATCGAAAGCAACGGGGAAACGCTGTAAACCGGCAAAAAAATGCTGCCCTGCCAAACGCCTGATGCGGGATGGCAGGGCAGATATTTTTACGCTTTCCGCGCTTGTCTGGCTTTGCGGGACAGGGGAAGATGTTTCAGGATCAGGTGGAACAGCGCCGTGGCGGGGATGGAGCAGGCCAGCACCACCAGGACATACAGGGGAACGTATTTTATGTAAATGACGCTCTTGCAAATGTCCATGAAATTATAGCCGAACAGCTCCACGAAAATGCCGTGAATCAGGTAAAACTCCAGGGTCACTCCGCCCAGGACGCCCATCAGCCTGTTGCCGATCTTCACCTTCATCATGAACAGAAACAGGAACGCCACAAACGCGACGCACACCAGCCATTGGGACGCTGCGCTGCCCAGGCGGTGGAGGATTTTCAGCCGGTCCCAGCCATCGCCGTAATAGCCCCACCATTGGTCCGTGGCGAGGGTGGAAACATAATAGAGGCCCAGGAGCGCCGCGAAGGAAAGAACCAGCCAGAACCAGTATCCCTTCCGGAAAAACGCGGTGACCTGCCGCTCATACTTGCCGAACACCAGCCCCAGCGGGAACAGCAGGATGCTGTTGTACCACCATTCGCCCCGCATCCACCAAACGCTCTGGTGATCAATGCAGGCGCCCAGCAGGGTGTAAGCGAGGGTGAAAGCGAAAACCCACGCGATTGCCGCGCCTTCCCGGCGGCAGAACCGGAACGCCAGGTAAAACGCCAGGTAGAAGAAAGGAATCACGATCACATACCAGGCGTTGGGATTCGCCATTTGCAGGCCGCTTAGATACCACAGGATCTGGGCGGCGTCCATTTTTTGGCCCATGGCGAGGCGAACCAGCAGATGGATCACTTCCGAAATGTAAAACGCCGCCACCATGGGCAGTATGCGCCGCCGGACGAAGCTGTTCAGGTAATCCGGCTTGGTTTTCCGGCTTTTGTACAGCCCGAATCCGCTGCAGAACAGGAACACCGCCACGAACAGATAGCCCAGGGGCACGAAGAAATCCAGCCCGGGAACGATATAGATCCGCTGGTGCCAGGGCGCGCAGGTTTTCTGCGCCATATGGTGGAATGCCACGCCTAAGGCCATCACGCCCTGGAGCATTTTTGTCTGCCGCAGGGAAGTGTATTCTTCGTTCCATTCCCCTTTCCGGCATCCCCGGGCGCCGAAGAAAACGAAAGCCCCCAGCAAGAAGTATACAAGATAAATCAATCTGCTTTCCTCCCGATTTTTCGTAATTCTTTTCTATTTCCAATTCTAAATTCTTAGCAGCCTTGTTATAAAGGATAACGAAGCAGGGGCCTATGCGGCCCCTAAACCCCGCACCAGGGCGGTGACCGCCCTGGACCCGCATTAGCGGATGCTGCTTAATGGAGAATACGATCTTGGTTCCCGCTGATGCTTGGAGGAACGCGGAAGTCAGGGTTGGTGCCGTTGTGCTTCTGGCCCGGCGGCGAAGCCGCCAACCCGGATGCAAAGCATCCGGGGAAAGCCTGGGAATAATCCCAGAGGGAAAAGCGAGGTTTTCCCTCTGGGATTTTCCCGGCTTTCTTGGGCCAGAAGCCTTCTAACTCTCGTAAACCCCAGCGCGGCAAGCGGAAGTTGTTGGTTTCTTCCAACGGCGTTCTTTCGCCAGTTGCGGGTCCAGGGGGATCATCCCCCTGGTGGGGCCTGGGGCGAAACCCCAGCGTAACCCCTTGTTGGATCTTCGTCCTTGATAACAAGGCTGCTAAGATGTTAGAAGAAGAATGGTTTGAATCAGCCTGCGCGACGGCTTATATATTTCCGACCTTCCGCGCCGCTTCCTCCATAATCTCCACCACCGCGTCGGAGAAGGCGTCAAAGTCCGGGTCTTCCACCTGCAATTCCGGATGGGCCAGGAAGTAGGCCACGCTCTCCCGCGCGCACTGGTCGAAGCTGCGTTTTTGCCGGAAGTCGGGCACCAGGCGATGCAGCAGGGAATTGTCGAAAATCACGGTATTGGATTTGTCGCCCAGCATGGACCCCGTGAAATCATATTTCTTCGTCCGCATGAGCAGGTCAGTGGGCACATAGCAGGGCTTATACTCCCCGCACGCCGCCCGGGCCACGCTCTGCATGATCTGGTTCCAGGTGAGCAGCTCTTCGCCCGTGATCTGCACTGCCTGGCCGATGGCGTGCACGTTGCCCATCAGGCCCGCGAACGCCGGGGCGAAGTCCTCGCTGTTCATCACCGCCCACAGGCTGCTGCCGTCCCCGGGCATGAGCACCTTTTTGCCTTCCCGCATCCGCTTCACCACCTGCCACGGGCCCTTGTCGCCGTGGATGGCAAGCGGTAGGGAACGGAAAGAGAAAGTATGGCTGGGGCGGACGATGGTAACCGGGAAGCCGCTGCGCCGGTATTCCGCCATGAGCAGCTCCTCGATGGCAATCTTGTTCCGGGAGTATTCCCAATAGGGATTGAAAAGGGGCGTGGATTCCCGGATCACCGGATGGGCCAGGGGCTTTTGGTAGGCGCTGGCGGAACTGATGAAAATGTACTGATCGGTCTTGCCTTTGAACAGCCGAATATCCCGTTCCGCCTGGGCGGGCACAAAGGCGATGAAGTCCGCCACCACGTCATAATGCTCGTTCGCGATGGCTGCTGCCGCCGCCGCTTCGTCGTTGATGTCCAGGGTCAGCTGCTTTGCGCCGGGCACGTCGCCTTGCCGGTTGCCGCGGTTCAGCAAGGTTAAGTCCCAGCCTTGGGAGACAAGGAGCCTGGAAATGGATGTGCTGATTACGCCCGTACCGCCGATAAACAACGCTTTCATGGAATGCCCTCCTTGGATGCGATGATGTTTTTCCATTATCATACAGCATAGCCGGGATGAAAACAAGATGATGTGAGAAAAAAGGCAAGAAAAAATGCAGAATTTCTTGAGTTTTTCTTGCAAATGCGATGTTTTCGTGTTATGATTATTCCTGCCGCGATGAAGGGGAATGGCAAAGCCGCTTCCACACAGAGAGCTGCCGGAGGGTGCGAGGCAGATGGAAGGAATTGCGATCCGCCCCGGAGCGGGCGATGACGAATCGCCGGGGAGCGCCCCATACAGCGCGAGCGAGCGGCGCGGGTGTACAGTCCGCGCAAGCTGGGTGGCACCGCGGAGAACTTCCGTCCCAGACGATGGGACAGGAAGGTTTTTTATTTCCCGAAAATATGACAGACGCTATCTCTTAGGCGCAAACGGGAAATAAGAGGACAGAGTACAGAGTTCAGAGTACAGATGATTCAGAAGATGCGTTTGGATCGTACCTATCAGGCAAACTATATCAATCTGCACTCTGTACTCTGCACTCTGAATAAGCTGCTCAATCATCAACGGAGTATCAAGAAAGGAAGAATCCCCATGATCGACATTAACCTCATTCGCACCAACCCCGACCTGGTGAAGGAAAACATCAAAAAGAAGTTCCAGGATCAGAAGCTGCCCCTGGTGGACGAAGTGCTGGAGCTGGACAAAAAGAACCGCGAAGCCATTCAGCGGGCGGATTACCTGCGTTCCCAGCGGAACAAGATCAGCAAGCAGATCGGCGCGCTGATGGGCCAGGGCAAGAAGGAAGAAGCCGAGGCCGCCAAGCAGCAGGTCAAGGACATGCAGGACGAAATGGCCGCGCTGGAGGCGAAGGAAGCCGAATACGCCGAGGAAATCAAGAAGCGCATGATGGTGATTCCCAACATCATCGACGCCTCCGTGCCCATTGGCAAGGACGACAGCCAGAACGTGGAGAACGAGCGCTTCGGCGAGCCCGTGGTGCCCGCCTGGGAAATCCCCTATCACGTGGACATCATGGAACGGCTGAACGGCATTGACCTGGATTCCGCCCGCCGCACCTCCGGCAACGGTTTCTACTACTTAAAAGGCGACATTGCCCGGCTGCACAGCGCCATCCTGAGCTACGCCCGGGACTTCATGATCGACCGGGGCTTCACCTACTACGTGCCGCCCTTCATGATCCGCAGCGCCGTGGTGAACGGCGTCATGAGCTTCACCGAAATGGAAAACATGATGTACAAGATCGAGGGCGAGGACCTGTACCTGATCGGCACCAGCGAGCACAGCATGATCGGCAAGTTCATCGACCAGATCCTGGACGAGAGCGAGCTGCCCCAGACCCTGACCAGCTACAGCCCCTGCTTCCGCAAGGAAGTGGGCGCCCACGGCATCGAGGAGCGCGGCGTGTACCGCATCCACCAGTTCGAGAAGCAGGAAATGATCGTGGTGTGCAAGCCCGAGGAAAGCATGGACTGGTACAACAAGCTCTGGCAGAACACGGTGGACTTCTTCCGCAGCATGGATATTCCCGTGCGCACCCTGGAATGCTGCTCCGGCGACCTGGCCGACCTGAAGGTGAAATCCTGCGATGTGGAAGCCTGGAGCCCTCGGCAGCAGAAATACTTTGAAGTGGGCAGCTGCTCCAACCTGGGCGACGCCCAGGCCCGCCGCCTGCAGATCCGCGTGAAGGGCGCGGACGGCAAGAAGTATCTCCCCCACACCCTGAACAACACCGTGGTGGCTCCGCCCCGGATGCTGATTGCCTTCCTGGAAAACAACCTGCAGGCCGACGGCAGCATCCGCATCCCCGAAGTGCTGCGCAAGTACATGGGCTTTAAAGAGAAAATCGGATGACACAGAGAAATGAAACGCCCCTCCCGGCGAACAGCCGCCGGGAGGGCAATATTGAATTGCTGCGCATCGTGTGCATGCTCATTATCCTGGGCCACCACCTGGCCTGGCACGGCGTGGCCATGCAGTCGCCGGTGACGGAAAACCGGGCGATTGCCACCTTCCTGTTTGCGGGCGGCATGACGGGGGTCAACTGCTTCGTGATGATCACGGGCTATTTCCTGGCTCCCTTCAAGGCGAAGCGGTTCTTTTCCACCGTCCTGCAGACGGCGTTTTACTCCGTGGGCCTGACGCTGCTGATGAAATACACCGGCTGGAATCAGGGCATTACCGGGGAAAATATCAAGGATTCCGCCCTGATCATCACCCGCAGCCCCTACTGGTTCGTGGTGATGTACCTGGGCTTGAACGCCGTGCTGCCGGTTTTGCAGCCTGCGGTGAAGAATCTGAACAGAAACGCGCATCTGTGGGTGCTGATCCTGTCGGCGGCATACCTGTCGGTCATTCCCACGGTGACCTTCCAGAACCCGTCGAATCCATTCTTTCATCAGATCACCTGGTTCTTTTTCCTGTACGTGCTGGGCGCGTACTTTCGCAAGTACCCGAACCGCTTCACCCGCTGCTGGCCGGTGCATGGCGCGGTGTTCCTGGGCATGGTGACGGTCATCGCCGGGCTGTGCCTGTGGGGGCGGAACAATCCCGACCTGTTCCAGCGCGTGGGCAGCAGGCAGAATTTCTTCGCGGACAAGAACACGGTGACGCAATTGCTCTGCTCCGTCGCCCTGTTCCTGTTCTTCACCGGCATCCGGGTGAAGCCCTATCGCGTGCTGACGCTGCTGTCCGGCGCGTCCTTCGGGGTGTACCTGATTCACGACCACATGTTTTTCCGCGGCATGATCTGGAACCGGTGGGTGCAGGTTTGGCAGGCTTGCCAGGGCGATGGCTTCTGGAAAACGGCCTTGCTTGCGCCGGTCATTATCTACCTTGCCTGCGCGGTCATTGACATGCTGCGAAAATATCTGCTGGAAACGCCACTGATGAAGCTGCTTTCGGGAAGCGGTTCCGGTGTGGCGGTAGGTTCCGGTGTGGCGGTGGGAATTTCGGTCGCAGTCGGTTCTTCTGTGATCACTTCCTGCGTGGCAGTGGGTGTCGGAGGAACTTCCGTTTCCGTAGGCGCGGCTTCCGTGATAAATTGGGAGATCGTAGCTTCGACATCGCTGTCGGAGATCGTTGCAGAACCGGACTGCCCCGGGACAAATAAGGTGTTTGCCGGGTCCGAAAACATGTAAAACAAACGTGATTTCAAATCATCAACGCGATATGCGATTTTTTCCCGCAGCGGGGTAAAAAGTCCGGCGCAGATGATAATGATCACGATCAGGAGAAATAGTAGAAAAGGGCGTCTATCCCTGTCCGGTTCCATGGGTCGAAAGTGATTTAATCCTCATCGTCGTCGTCAAAATCATCATCGGTCTGGATATAGACATGTCCCCGGTTGGCATTCGGCATTTCCACCCAAAGGATCAGCTTTTGTCCCTCTTCCGTGTCAACGACTTCCGCGGCGATGATGGGGACACGCTCTTCCATACCGATCGTGTTGCGATAGTGCAGGTACATGGTATCACATTGCGCCCATGTGTTGTGGCAGCGTTCAAGCAGAGCCATGCCATTCATGGTACGCAGATTCGTGGACATGACACAGCCCGGGGTCGGTGTTTCACAGACACCTTCGACCCAGTTTGCATTCACCGATTCAAATGTCGGTGTTGGTCCTTCAATGATCGTGATCTTATTATCCATAAACTTACCCATATATATCATACCACAGTTTTGAAGGGATCAGGGTATAGGGTGCAGGGGCTGGTGGCTGGTTTTTGTGATTTACGCATGCTATATAGAAATAGAAATGCTGCGGAGCCGCTTCTATATCCCAATATCCTGACCACTGCATCCGATACCATAAAATTGTCACATTTTCTTAAAAAA
>CADBCX010000123.1 GCA_902793245.1 uncultured Eubacteriales bacterium
TTAACTGTCGTTTTTCCTCAATCTCTCTGTATCGTTTTCAAGATTCTCGCGCCTCCCGCTCGGTTCCCCTCGCTTGAGCGCTTGGTTAGAATACCACAACGGTTTCTGTTTGTCAACACTTATTTTTTAAAAATTTTCATAACCTTATAAATGGATAAGTGGGTTGCCATCCTGGCAACGGGGACATTTTCCGGATAGATCCGGCGCGGCGAAAGATCATTGCGTAAATTATGTCGAGAGTTTACGAAAAGTTCTGTTTTTTGTTGATTTTATGCAAAAACTGTCGGCAGGAAAGTGATTGTATTTAGACGGAATTTATGGTATGCTATAGCGGTGGAGGAATGAACCCATGGATGAAAGACTATCGCAGTCTTCCTGCATTGTGTTTGATGTGGGGAACGTGCTACTGACCTTTGAACCGGACCGGGTGATGGAGCTGATCCCGGAGGAATACCGGGAGTATCTGCGGGAGGCCATGTTCGGGCCGGAAGGACGCTGGGGCGCTTTTGACCTGGGCGCGCAATCCAACGTGGAGATCGCTCAGGACATATCGGGCGCCGCAGGAATTCTGGAGGGGGAAGGAATGGTGCTGCACGCCCTGTACACTTTCCCGGAAACCATGCGCCCGATGCCCCTGTACCATCTGATTCCCGAGCTGAAAAAGATGGGAAAAAAGCTCTATGCCCTGACCAACTACTGCGAACCGCCCTTCAGCCGTACGGTGGATCGGTTTGAAAACCTCAAATTGCTGGACGGCATGGTGGTGTCAAACAGGGAAAAGGTGGTCAAGCCCGATCCGGCGATATTCGGCCTGCTGATCGAACGATACGGCGTGGCGCCGGAGCAATCCCTGTTCATCGACGATTCGCTGCCGAACGTCCTGACCGCCAAATCCCTCGGGTTCAACACCTGGCACTATGCGGACGGCGACGTTCTTCCCGGATAAAAATTTCTTCTATATTATTTGGAACAAATTCCGCATGTTATGCGTCTATGTAGATAGATACCACTGTTATGATTTGGAAGGAAGGATGAACCATGAAATCTGTAAAAGCGCGTCTGATCGTGCTGCTGCTGATGCTGGCGTTGATTTTGAGCGGATGCTATGTAGATCCGAACAACGCGGTAAATAACAATCAAAACGGCAATATGAATTTCCCGACTTATCCCGGCGCCACGGAAGAGGCCGCGTCCTTGCCGACCGAGCTGCCCACGGATACGCCCGAAACGCCCGTGCAGCCGCTTGAGACCCAGCCGAGCGTGGCCACCGCGCCGCCCTCCGGCGGATACGGCTATGTGACCGTCGGGCCCATGATCACTTCCAGCGTGAATTCCTCCGGCCAGACCGGAGTGACGCCCATTCCCACTCCCACGGTCAAGCCCACCGCCACGCCCTTTACTTCCCTGAAACTGGGCTCTACGGGCCCGGATGTGCGCAACGTGCAGCAGAAGCTGAAGCAGCTGGGCTTCCTCAAGGGAACCGTGGACGGCGACTTTGGCAAAGCCACGGAAGAAGCCGTGAAGAAATTCCAGAAGCAGTACGGCCTGGAAGTGGACGGCAAGGTGGGCGCCAACACGCTGGCGAAATTGCAGACCGCCCGCGCCACCGCCAAGCCCGCCGTGACCGCCACGCCCAAGAAAACGGCCACGCCCAAGCCCAACTATAACAGCAACACCTACCTGCGCAACGGCGACGAAAGCAGCCAGGTGCGCTCCATGCAGAACCGGCTGATCGAGCTGGGCTACCTGGTGGGCAAAGCCAACGCGAAATTCGACAACGGCACCGAGGCCGCCGTGATCGCATTCCAGCGCCGCAACACCAAGTATGCTGACGGTGTCGCCGGCCCGGAAACCCTGAAAGCGCTGTATTCCTCTTCCGCCGCCAAGACGTCCTCTCCCTCCGGCATCGTGGGCCTTTCCCTACGGGAGGGCAGCAAAGAAACAGCCGCCGTGCGGCTGCTGCAGCAGAAGCTGAAAAGCCTGGGCTACTACCGCGGCAGCGTGGACGGCTCCTTCGGCTCCGGCACAACGGACGCGGTGAAGGCTTTCCAGCGCGGCAATGGCCTGACCGCTGACGGCGTGGCCGGCGGCGGCACCCTGAACCGCCTGTTCTCCGGCTCCGCCAAGTCCGCCTCCAAGGCGGCGGCTACCGCCACGCCCAAGCCCACCGCCGTGCCGCGGCCCACGCTCAAGCCCACGCCGTCGCCCATCCCGGCAAATATTTACGTGCTGGTGACGCCCGCGCCCTACGGCTCTTATCCCACGCTGCGGCGCGGCATGTACGGCAATCCCGTGCAGGAGATGCAGCAGGCGCTGCGCAACCAGGGCTATTACTACGGCGCCACGGACGGCTATTACGGCGAAGGCACTGAGAACGCAGTCAAATCCTTCCAGCGTACCAACGGCCTGGAGGTGGACGGCGTCGCCGGCCCCGCCACCCTGCGCACGCTGCTCTACGGGCCGTACCCCTATGGGTCGTAACGCTCATCACATTATATTGAGATACTGAAATGCAGGAGTTCAGAGCATAGAGTACAGAGTGCAGAGTACAGAGTACAGATCATTTAGTGTTCATATTTAGGCCGTCAGGCATTGGGCAACTATATCAATCTGAACTCTGTGCTCTGTACTCTGTACTCTTATTCATTGCAAGCTCTGAACTCTTGTCTATAAAGGAAGGATGCACCAATGAAGATATCAAAAAAGGATGCCCTCAGCTGGTTTGAGTTTTTTGCCTCGCTGCCGGAGGACGAAGAGTTGATGCCGGGGCAGATGGAAATCGCCCTGTCGGTGTTCGCCCAGATCGAAACGACGGTGAACGCGAAGCACAAAGAGCTGATGGCGAAGATCCCGCACCTGAAATCGCTGGAGGGGCGGACGTATTTTGTCGGGGACGAAAGCAAATTCCCCGGCGGGTGCCGCTCCTGCCTGCTGGGGACGGGCCTGAGCGCCGTGCGCAAAACCAACAAATGCGACGCAGCCTGCAAGTTCTGCTACGATTACGGGTGCCTTAACAGCCAGCCGCCCGTGGGCGAGGGCATGTGGGAAATCGGCGGGACGAAGTTTTACGAGGACGACATCGACTTGCTCCTGTCCATCCACAAAAAGCCCACCGGCATTTCCTATGTGTACCTGGAGCCCTTCATGGAGATCGAGAAGTACTACGGCGTGGTGCGCAAATTCCATGAAGCGGGCATTCACCAGCACCTCTACACCAACGGCCTCCACGCGACCCGGGACAACCTGAAAGCCCTGGCCGAAGCCGGGCTGGATGAAATTCGCTTTAACCTGGGCGCGTCCCACTGCGCCGGGAAAGTGATCGAAGCCATGGCCATTGCCCGGGAGTATTTCCCCCGGATGGGCATCGAAACGCCCATGACGCCGGACTTCTACCGGGAGTTCATGGAGAAAAAGCTGCCCATCTTCGCCACGGGCGCGGACTTCATCAACTGCGCAGAGCTGCACCTGAACGAAAATAACATCGACAACTACGCGGGCGAAAACCTGTACCTGTGCCGCCAGGGCTACGTCTCCCCCATTTTCAGCCGGAACCTGACCCTGCAATTCATGGCTGTGGCCGACGCGGAACAGTGGCCGCTGCTGGTGCATGACTGCTCCAACCGCACCAAGTTTGCCCGGGACCTGAACCTGCGCGCCAAGGAAGGCGGTTGGTTCGGCCAGAGCAGCTACGGCTGCGAGTTTTCCCGCCTGCCCTACGCGGCCTTCCTCCCCACCCTGCGGGACGAGAGCTTCCGGTTCCTTGAAGAAGAACCCATGCCGAAGGGGTTTGGGATGGGGGATATTGTGCTGTGAAAGGGCACTTTAAGTGATTAAGGCAATAGGCATTAGGCAATAGGCAATAGGAAATATTGTTCTACATGATATGGGGAAAGAATTGGTTTATTCAATTTGGATTACACTATCTAAAACTATTGCCTAATGCCTATTGCCTAATGCCTTAGTATTTATATCCCAAGACTCATACGATCTATATGAATAAAGCCGCGTCCAATCTGGCGCGGCTTTGCTGTATTCAGCGTGATCGTATCCTTATTTCATTTCGTCCCGCACGGCGTCGATCTGTCCGGGCTTCCAGCCGACGATGGCTCCGCACAGGCCGGTGGCGCGGAAAGAGACCTCGCGGAAGCCCGTTTCCTGCATCAGGCGCATGATTTCCCGGCGGGTGAGATCGCCTTCCCCCTTAAAAGCAAGAACGCGGGAGGCCATCACGAATTGTCCGCCCGGATGCAGCACGCGAAACACTTCATCCAGAATGCGCCTGGGCTCGCCCTTCATATGGGCGGAGAGCAGCACCACGTCAAAAGTGCTGTCCCGCCAGGGAATATCGTCCATGCGGGCGGGGATCACGTCGGCCTCCCCCAGCATTTCGCTGATGGCCCGGGCCTGGTCGGGCTGCTTGCACATGCCGCAAAGGGTCAGCTTTAATTGGTCGTTCAGATGGGCCAGCATTTGCCCGTTGCCGCAGGCCATATCCAAAATTTTATCGTGTTCCTCTATCGCCGCCCAGGACACGCAGGCCCGCATGGCGGCGTTCATTCGCTGATTCACGCCCTCCAGTGAGTATTGCCCCACCGTCTGCGTCTTCGTCAGCATACTGCATCTTCCTCCCTCCGGGATAACGGTATCTCGCGCCGTCGCATTTCCAGCGCTTCACTATTATAACATACTTTCTCAATAAATGCACGCATTTTCGTAATATTTTTTTAATTATTTTAGAATAATTTTGACATATTTCCCGCTCCACAAGATCATGTGGCGTGCTTGCGGCCTCAATACACCATAAGGCGGCGCAAAAAAATCCCCTGTTCCGAAGGGGAACAGAGGATGCGAATAAATTGTTACAACTTTATTACGAAATTAGAAATCAGCGCTGCCGGTGGTTCTCGGGAAGGGCAGCACGTCGCGGATGTTGGAAACGCCGGTCAGGTACATGATGAGGCGCTCGAAGCCCAGACCGAAGCCCGCGTGGGGGGTGGTACCGTACTTGCGCAGCTCCAGGTACCACCAGTAGGAGTTCATATCCAGGCCCAGTTCCTTGATGCGGGCTTCCAGCACGTCCAGGCGTTCCTCGCGCTGGCTGCCGCCGATGAGCTCGCCGATGCCGGGCACCAGCACGTCCACGGCGGCGACGGTCTTGCCGTCGTCGTTCTGGCGCATGTAGAAGGCCTTGATTTCCTTGGGATAGTTGTAGACGCAGACGGGGCTGCCGAAGTGTTCCTCGGCTAAATACCGCTCGTGCTCGGTCTGGATATCCATGCCCCAGTGGACGGGATACTCGAATTTCTTGTCGGCTTTCAGCAGGATGTCGATGGCGTCGGTGTAGGAAACCCGGGCGAACTTGCTGTTCACCACGTGCTGCAAGCGCTCAATGAGTCCCTTGTCAACGAAGCTGTTGAGGAATTCCATTTCCTCGGGAGCCTTGGCCAGCACGTCGGCGATGACGTACTTGAGCATGTCCTCCGCCAGCTCCATATCGTCCTCCAGGTCGGCGAAGGCGATTTCCGGCTCTATCATCCAGAACTCCGCCGCGTGCCGGGGGGTGTAGGACTTTTCCGCCCGGAAGGTGGGGCCGAAGGTGTACACATTGCGGAAAGCCTGGGCGAAGCACTCCACGTTCAGCTGGCCGGACACGGTCAGGTTGGCGGGCTTGCCGAAGAAGTCCTCCTTGTCCAGCACCTTGCCGTCCTCACCCTTGGGCAGGTTGTTCAGGTCCAGGGTGGTCACCCGGAACATCTCGCCCGCGCCCTCGCAGTCGGAGGCGGTGATGAGGGGAGTATGCACGTATACAAAGCTCCGCTCGGCAAAGAAGGCGTGGATAGCCTGGGCCGCCAGGGAGCGGATGCGGAACACGGCGCTGAACAGGTTGGTGCGGGGCCGCAGGTGGGCCTGGGTGCGCAGGTATTCCACGGTGTGGCGCTTCTTCTGCATGGGGTAGCTGGGGTCGCAGGCGCCGATCACTTCCACCTTCGCGGCCTTGATTTCAAAGGGCTGCTGGGCTTCCGGGGTGAGGGCCAGGCTGCCGGTCACCTGGATGGCGCTGCCGAGGGTGATCTTCACCACGTCGGCAAAGTTGGGAAGGTTCTGCTCGCACACGATCTGCACGTTTTTAAAGAAAGTGCCGTCGTTGAGGGCGATAAAAGCGAAAGCCTTGCTGTCGCGCACCGTGCGCACCCAGCCGGACACGGTCACTTCCGTGCCGTCAGCGGGCGTCTGCCGGAACAGCGAACGGACTGAAATGGTCATGGTCTATTCCCTCCAATTGAATGATGATTTGCTTGGTCTATGAGAGTACAGAGTTCAGAGTACGGAGTACAGATCATTTTGTCGAACCATTTCGGTTGACAATGAATTCACGCCGTCATCTGCACTTTGTGCTCTGCACGTTGTACTCTGTACTCTGTACTCTGCACTCTGTACTCTGAAATCCTTACTTCCCCAGCATCGCCGCGCCGACGATACCGGCTTCGTTGCCCAGCTTCGCCAGGGCGAGCCTGGGGAGGGGCAGGGCCTTGAACATCTGGTACCGGGGCAGGAGCGCCGCCACGTTATCCAGCAGGAAATTTCCCGCGTAGCTCACGCCGCCGCCCAGCACGATAATGTCGGGATCAAAGAACGCGGTGATGTCGTTGATGGTCATAGCCAGGTACTTCACAAAGGAATTGAATACCCGGAGGGCCGACGCATCACCTTCCTTCGCGGCGTCGATCACCAGCTTGGCGTTGACGCGGTTGATATCCCCGCCCGCTTTCTTCAGGATCGCGGTATCCGGGAAAGCGTAGCACTCCTGCTTGGCTGTGCGGATGATGGCGGTGGCGGAGCAGTAGCGCTCCACGCAGCCGTTGTTGCCGCAGGTGCAGGGTGCGCCGTCGGGCACCAGAGTCATGTGGCCGATTTCGCCGCCGCGTCCATGCGCGCCCGCCCAGGGACGGCCATTGATCACGATGCCGCCGCCCACGCCGGTGCCCAGGGTGATCATCACGCTGCTGCGATAACCCGCGCTGACGCCGAAGTAGGCCTCCGCCAGGGCGGCCACGTTGGCGTCGTTGTCGATATATACGGGCTTGTTGATGTATTTCTGCATTTCCTCCCGCAGCGGCACGTTGATCCAGCCCAGGTTGGTGCAGTTGAACACCACGCCGGTGTCGCCCTGCGCCACGCCGGGAATGCCGATGCCGATGGAGGCGATGTCCGCTTCCGTCAGGCCAGCTTTGGTAATGGCTTTCATGACGCACGCCGCCATGTCCCGAATCACTTCATGATAGGGCCGCTCCGCCAGGGTTTTTGCCGAAGTCTCGGCCAGGATGGAGCCCGCTTCGCTCACCACGCCCACGGCGATGTTGGTGCCGCCCAGGTCGATGCCGATGTAAACCATTTGTATTCCTCCGTAGTATTCAGCGTTCAGAATGCAGAATTTAGAGTACAGAGTACAGATTAGATCATGCTCAAAACGAATACTGAATGTACAGACTATATAAATCTGAACTCTGCACTCTGTACTCTGTACTCTCGTTTTATCCCTTCCCCGCCCTGCTGCTCAGGCGCTTATCCAGCTCCTGGGCGGCGGAATAGCCCATTTGCTTTAAGGAAAAATTCCGGGCTGCAACCTCGATGACCACGGCCACGTTGCGGCCCGGGCGCACCGGCAGCACGATCTGGGGCACCCGCACGTCCATGATGGTGGTGAAGTCGTCCGTCAGGCCCAGGCGGTCATAGGCTTTCTTTTCCTTCCAGGGCTCCAGGTGGATGATCAGGTCGATGGTTTTGCTGGTGAGCACGGCGCTGATGCCGTACATAGCCTTGATATCAATGATGCCGATGCCCCTGATTTCCATCAGATGGCGCACCATCTCGGGCGCTTCGCCGATGAGCCGGTTCTCCGTGATGCGGCACACGTCCACCACGTCGTCCGCCACCAGCTGATGGCCGCGGCGCACCAGCTCCAGGGCGGCTTCGCTCTTGCCCACGCCGCTCTCGCCGGTGATCAGCACGCCCATGCCGTACACGTCCACCAGCACCCCGTGGAGCGTAGCCCTGGGGGCCAGGCAGCGGTTCAGGTAATTCATGGCGCTGGCGATAAACCGGGTGGTCACCAGGTTGGTGCGCAGGAGCGCCGTGTCGTATTTGGCGGCCAGCTCCATCATATCCTGGGAGGGCATCATGCCCCGGCAGACGATCATGCAGGGAACGCGGTAAGTGAAGTACGCCTCCAGCCGCGCCCTTCGCACATCATCCGTCAGGGATTCCAGATAGCTCATTTCCGTCAGGCCCACCACCTGGGGCCAGTCATGGGGAAAATGCTCGTAAAAACCAACGAACTGCAGGCCGGGCCGGTTAAATTCCGCGGCGTGGATGTCCCATTCCGTCTGGGTGGACGGGCTGAGCACCTGCAGATTCAAAGCGTCAATGAATGCTTGGGCGTTGACCATGCGTAGCCTCCGAAATCTTGCGAAGTTTTGACCCCATCACCTGAAGACCGACGCGGGGACGAAGTCCTGCAGCGCGCCGACGCCCTCCACGTAGGGATTGATTTTCAGGTTGCCGGGGGTGCGGTCCCGCTTGATGGCGTTCATGACGAATTCCGCGTCCTTGCCGGTGGCGGGCATGGGCTGGTAGTAGTTGCGCAGCTCGCCCGCCTTGTCCTTGCCGGTGGCGACGACGATGGGGATGATGTTCAGCTGGTGGCCCAGGTATTTGTTGTTCTCGTCAAAGGACAGGGTGAACTGGGCAAGGTAGGTATAGTTGGTGGGCTCCTTCATGGCGTTGAGCTTGATTTTGCTGTTGCCGCCGAACACGAAATTGCCAAGGCCCCAGAGCACGGTTTTGTCCCCGTCCTGGCGGATGCCCTGGATGGTGTGGGCGTGGTTGCA
>CADBCX010000124.1 GCA_902793245.1 uncultured Eubacteriales bacterium
ATGAAGAAATTGAATGTTTCGATTTCGGTTACACGGCACTGCAGTATGAGTGGCCGACAGAACCGGCTTCCTCGTCACCAAAAAATGAAGACTGCCTGACTCTGAATATTTGGGAAAGTGAAGGCACTGCAGAAGCAGGAGAAGCCAAACCAGTTATGGTATTCTTCCATGGCGGTGCATACGGATGGGGCGGTACAACGGACCCGATGTATGACGGCCAGAACTTCGTGGCAGCCAATGACGATGTGATTTTGATCACCTGCAACTATCGTCTGGGATTAATGTCATGGGCAGATTTTTCACAGATTGAAGGCGGCGAAGAATATACGGATATCAATTTGGGACTCCGTGACCACATCGCAGCTCTGGAATGGATTCAAAAGAACATAAAAGCCTTTGGAGGCGACCCGGACCAGGTGACCATCTGCGGGGAGTCCGCGGGGGCCTCCAGCGTCAACGCCCTGTGCGTGTCGCCCCTGAGCGGGGGCCTGTTCCGCTATGCCATTGCCGAGAGCAGCGGTATCACGGCAGTGCGGCCCTATCACACCCTCCGCTCCTTAAACAGCGCCCTGACGGCGGGCCGGGAGACCCTGGAGCAGTTCGGCGCGGCGGACGCGGAAGCGCCGGAACAAAACACCGGCGTGGATCCAATGGATAACGCCGAATCCATGCGGACGCCCGACAACGCGGACGATCACCCGGAAGAATAATCTTCCGCAAAAGAGCAGGGAGCGCTTCATGCGAGGCGCTCCCTTTTTTGCGTTTGCGGTTTCTTCCGAAGCGGATTACCAGCTTCCCTGGGCGTTCGCCATAGCCTGGGTCAAGGCGCCCATTGCGGCGGCCAGCGTTTCGTTGGAGGGATTAGAGGAAATGAGGCCGGTCAGATTTCCAATGGCGTAATTCAGCGATGCGTAGCCGGGATGCTCCTCGGGCGTGTTTGCCAGCTGCTGCCGGGCGCTTTCCAGCAAACGCTGGGCATCGGAAATCATCTGCTGGTTCAGTTGAGTCTGCTCGTAGGAGAAAACCGGCGTCTGATGCAATACGCAGGTTTTGGACTGCATCAGGGAATTGTTGGAAAAGCTGTCGTTGGTGCGGCGAATGTTGGCGTATTCGCCCAGATAATCCGTCAGCACGCTGCCATAGACGGTATCGGTGAAATCGTACAGCGGATGGCCGATGGGCAGCATAACCACGCCCTTTTTGCTGTGGGAGGGGCAGAAGCCGGTGGCCAGCATGCCGCTCTGATCACAGATATCACAGACGAAATGCATCTGGCAGTTCGTGGTAGGCACGGAGCCCACGGGCCAATAATCCGTGGAGGTGCCGTATCCCATCACGTCGTATTTGCAGGCGTCGGTCGCCAGCTGCCCGGACACGTTGCACGTGGTCACCTTCACCAATCCATAGTCTTCGGCTCTGCCATCCATGATGTTGTGGTTGTCAAGGCCCTGGTGAATGGGCTGCATGAAGGCCTTCCACAGCTTGGCGGCGCTGTTGCCGCCGGTGGTTTTGGAAGAAAGCGCCTTGTAGTTGTCGTGGCCGATCCACACGGTGCCGCAGTACCAGCCGGTGAGCCCGGCGAAGAATACGCCCTTCTGGTCGGAGTTGGTGCCGGTTTTGCCCGCCACGGTCTGGCCTTTGATCTTGGCGGCAGTGCCCGTGCCGGAGGAAACGACGTCCTTCATCATGTCCACGGTCAGCCATGCGGTGGCGGGACTGAACACCTGACGCCGCACCTGGTTGGCGTGGGCGTCGTAAATGGTGTTTTTGTTGCTGTCGGCAATTCCCAGGAACGTGATGGGGCTTTGGTACACGCCGCCGTTCCCCAGCACGCCGAAAGCAACCGCCATCTCCACGGGGGAAATGCCGCTGCTGCCCAAGGCAAGCCCGAAAGGCGTGCGGTTGATATGTTCTTCCGATACGCCCAGGCGCAGCAGGAATCCCGCCGCGTTTTCCACCCCCACAAGACGCATCAGGGCATAGGCTGCCGCTGTGTTGTCGCTGCGCTGCAGGGCCGTGCGCATGGTCTCGGGGCCGCGGTCGGAGGAACCGCCGTAGTTCTGGGGCCAGGTGTCCTTTCCGTCGCTGCCGCGCCAGCCGGCAATGCACGGTGCCCCCGCCAACGCCATACGGAGCGCCGGCGGCAATGCCGATTTCAATCGCCGGGGCGTACACGGCAATGGGCTTGATGGCCGAGCCTACGGGCATATTCATGTCCGAGGCGCGGTTCAGGGTCTTGCGTTTCGTAGGCGCCGTGCGGCTGCCCACGATGGCTTTCAGCTCACCCGTGCGGTAATCCAGCACCACGGCCGCGGCCTGGGGCTGGATGATCTCGTCGTACGTGCCGTCGGCGTTCCGGGCGCGGTAGATTTTATCCGCCGGGTCGCGCAGGGCGGGATAGTCGGAATAGGTTTGCAGCGTGCGCTCCACGGTTTCCTGGATCTGGGTATCCAGCGCCAGGTACACATGGTAGCCGCCGGTGCGCAGCTGCTGCTCCATTTTGGCCCGGTTCTGGGAGGTGTCCTCCAGGCCGTTGATCACCAGCAGGGTTTTCACCACGTCGCGGATCGCGTATTCCACATAATGGGCATAGGGATACAGCGCGGTGGAAGAGGGGGACTTTGCCAGCACGTTGGCTTTTTCGGGATTCAGAGCGTCCATGTACTGGTCGTAAGAGATGAACTGGTTTTCGTACATGCAGCGCAGCACATAGTCCGTGCGGTCGTTGGTGATTTTCCTGTAGTCCGTGGTGTCGCTCTGCCGGGTGTAATAATTCCTGCGGGGGTTATAATAATATGGGTTCTTGGTCATGCCCGCCAGCATGGCGCATTCCCGCAGGGTCAGGTCGCTCAGGCTGTCCTTGCCAAAGTAGTTGTACGCGGCCACCTTCACGCCGTAATAGTCTTCGCCCAGGTAAATCGTGTTCAGGTAGGATTCCAGAATTTCGTTCTTGGTATACTGGGTTTCCAGCTGCATGGCCAGGTAGGCTTCCTGAATTTTGCGCTTATAGCTCTGTTCGCTGGACAGCAGCGTGTTTTTGATCAGCTGCTGGGTGATGGTGGAGCCGCCCTGCTGCCCGCCGGTGACAAAGTTACTGATGAACGCGCCCACGATGCGCTTCACGTCGATGCCGTTGTGGGTGTAAAACCGCGCGTCCTCCACCGCCACAAAGGCGTTTCGCAGCGTCAGGGGCATGGTGTCGATGGACACCATGATGCGGTTTTCGGTGCCTTTGTAATCGGTGATCAGGTTGCCTCCGGCGTCATAAATAAAGGATGTCTGCGCCTGATCGTCAATGGCGGTCAGGTCGAGGGTGGGGGCGGTTTCCATATACGCTTTCGCCACGCCGACCACCGCACCCAGGCCGGCCAGCATGAAAATCAGCACCAGCACGATCAGCGTGCGGAACGAGTTGACCGCCACCGCCAGGATAAACGAGGGCTTGCGCGTACGGGGCTTGAAGATGGTGTGTTTGGAAGGCTGCTGCTCTTCCTCGTCCGCATACTGTTCTTCGCCCAGCCATTCGCTGGAGAAGCCTGCGTTCTGGGCGGATACATAAGGATCCTGCCCTTCCGGGGTATAATCGTATTCCTCCTGGGGCTCTCCTTCCGCGGCATAGAAATCCTGCGGCGCATCGGGGTCCGCGTCATAGTAGCCTTCATCCGCGGGGCATGCTTCCCCGCTGGCTTCGGCGGCCTCGTCCGCGGGCTGTTCAGCGGGCCAGGGTTCGCCGGGATACTGCTCCTGGCTTTCGTCCGGCGGTTCTTGTTCTATCCATTTCCGTCTCACGGTTGTTCTCCTTCTTATCACGATGCATGCATGCTTTCAGGCGTGCCTGCCCTGCCAGTATACCACAGATCGGGCAGAAAAAACAATCCCTGCATTGATACAACGAAACAGGAGGAAAGAAGCCTGCCGGAAAGAAAAAAGAAGAATAAAATGATCATAGCGAATGAAAAATTGCAAATATGAACATGAAAATGCAAGATTCTTTGCTGTATATGATTGAAAATGGCAACGTTTGGTGAATTTGGTTGGGAATCTTGACACTCTTTTTCAGGTAGATTATAATATTCCCGTTCATTTTTATGGACAATGAAGGCGCCGGAGCGGGATATGCAAGGCGCAAGGAGGAAACGAATATGGGCAAATATTTTGGCACGGACGGGTTCCGTGGGGAAGCAAACGTGAATCTGACCGTGGAACATGCGTTTAAAGTGGGCCGGTATATCGGCTATTATTATGGACGGGGCCACAAAGCCCGCATCGTCATCGGCAAGGACACCCGCCTGTCCAGCTATATGTTTGAATACGCCCTGGCCGCGGGCCTGACCGCCAGCGGCGCGGACGTGTACCTGCTGCACGTGACCACTACGCCCTCCGTGGCGTATGTGACCCGCAGCGAACGTTTCGACTGCGGCATTATGATTTCCGCCAGCCACAATCCGTATTATGATAACGGCATCAAGCTCATTAACGGCAACGGCGAAAAGATGGCCGACGAAGTGACCAACCAGATCGAAAAATACATCGACGGCGAAATCCCCGAAGCGCCTTACGCCACCCGGGACAACATCGGCCGCACCATCGACTACGCCGCCGGGCGCAACCGCTATATCGGCTATCTGATTTCCCTGGCCCGGTTCTCCTTCAAGGGCGTGAAGGTGGGCCTGGACTGCGCCAACGGCAGCACCTGGATGATCGCCAAGTCCGTGTTTGAAGCCCTGGGCGCGGAAACCTACGTGATCAACAACACCCCCGACGGCGTGAACATCAACACGAATTGCGGCTCCACCCACATCGAAGGCTTGCAGAAGTTTGTGGTGGAAAACCACTTGGACGTGGGCTTCGCTTATGACGGCGACGCCGACCGCTGCCTGGCCGTGGACGAACACGGCAATCTGGTGGACGGCGACCAGATTCTGTACATTTACGGCACCTACATGAAGAAGCGCGACAAGCTGACCACCAACACCGTGGTATCCACCGTGATGAGCAACTACGGCTTCACCAAAGCCCTCAAGGAAGCGGGCATTGACTGGATGGAGACCCAGGTGGGCGACCGGTTCGTGTACGAGTGCATGCGCCAGGGCGGGCATCTCATCGGCGGCGAGGAGAGCGGCCACATCATTTTCGCCAAGTATGCCACCACCGGCGACGGCGTGCTGACCTCCATCAAGATCATGCAGGCCATGCTGGATCAGAAGCTGCCCCTCTCCAAACTGGCGGAGCCCGTGCAGCTCTATCCCAGCGTGCGGCAGAACGTAAAGGTGTTCGACAAGGACGCCACCATCAACAACCCCGCCGTGCAGGCTGCCAATAAGCAGGCGATGAAGGAACTGGAAGGCGACGGACGCACCCTGCTGCGCAAGAGTGGCACCGAACCCGTGGTTCGCGTGATGGTGGAAGCCAGCAAGAAGGAAACCTGCCAGAAGTGGGTGGACTATATCGTGGACGTGATGAAGCAGGAAAAACTGGTCAAAGAGTGATTTTTCAGAGTACAGAGTTCAGAGTGCAGATTGGTTAGATGACAGATATTTGTTTTTCGATGACAATCATTCTCTATCTGCACTCTGTACTCTGCACTCTGTACTCTATCTGTTCTCTGTGTTATGAGGTGATATGATGTATAAGACAAAGGATTTGTATGATCTTTCCCACACCTTAGCTGCTCCGCTGCTGGAGAAGACGGAATACCCCTGGGAAGCCCTGGACGGCATCAAGGACTTTATCCTGGCCCTGGGCCCGACCCTGCCCAAGGACGAGTTTGACGAAGTGAAACCCGGCGTGTGGGTGGCGAAGGACGCGAACGTGTACCCCTCCGCCCTGTTGAACCCGCCCTGCATCATCGGGCACAAGACCGAGGTGCGCCACTGCGCGTTCATCCGCGGCAGCGCCCTGGTAGGCGACGGCGCGGTGGTGGGCAATTCCGTGGAAATCAAAAACGCCATCCTGTTTGACGGCGTGCAGGTGCCCCATTTCAACTACGTGGGCGACTCCGTGATGGGCTACAAGAGCCACATGGGCGCGGGCTCCGTCACCTCCAACGTCAAGAGCGACAAGACCCTGGTGGTCGTCAAGGACGGCCAGGAGGAAATCGCCACCGGCCGGAAGAAGTTCGGGGCCATGGTGGGCGACCTGGTGGAAGTGGGCTGCAACAGCGTGCTGAATCCCGGCACCGTGCTGGGACCCCGGGCCAGCGTGTATCCCACCTCCTGCGTCCGCGGCGTGATCCCCGCCGATCACATCTTCAAAAACAAAAACGAAATCGTCCTGCGCAAAAAGTAAAAGTGCGGATAAAGCAAGGCAGCGGCGCAATGCCCTGCCTCTTTTTCAATCGGGAAAAGAGGATTTTTCCCCGCGGGGGCGAATAGATAAATCAGACCCAAATGGTAAAGAATAATAAACGATGCGAATTGATCAAGGAGGATGACATGCCATGGAACTGAAAGGCAGCAAAACCGAACAAAACCTGCGCACCGCGTTCGCCGGCGAAAGCCAGGCCCGCAACAAGTACACCTACTTTGCCTCCAAAGCCAAGAAGGAAGGCTTCGTGCAGATTGCCAACATCTTTACCGAAACCGCCGACAATGAAAAGGAGCACGCCAAAATCTGGTTCAAGCTGCTGGGCGGCATCGGCACCACCGCGGAAAACCTGCTGGCTGCTGCCGAAGGCGAAAACTATGAATGGACCGACATGTACGCCACCTTCGCCAAGGAAGCCCGGGAAGAAGGCTTTGAGGACATCGCCAAGCTGTTCGAGGGCGTGGGCGCGATTGAGAAGGAGCATGAGGAACGCTATCGCAAACTGCTGGCTAATGTGGAGGGCGGCCTGGTCTTCTCCAAGGATGGCGACATGATTTGGCAGTGCGCCAACTGCGGCCACATCGTGGTGGGCAAACAGGCCCCCGAGGTCTGCCCCGTCTGCGCCCATCCCCAGGCGTATTTCCAGATCAAGGCGGAAAACTATTGATCCTATCTCAGGCATGCAAAAACGGAAGGCCGCAAAACAGCCTTCCGTTTATTTGTTATGCGTGGGATTTTCCATCTCGCCAGTGCTGATAGCACAGGCCGATATAACGGATCTCGTTCTGGTTGTCGATGAGCACCTGAGCTCCCTGCTTGAGCACCCGGCCTTTGCCGTCCACGCGAGTGTTCATGGTGGCCTTTTTGCCGCACCAGCAAAGGGAACCGGTGACCTCCTGAATATCCTCCGCCAGCCGCAGCAGCGCCGCCGAACCGGGGAAGAACTGGCCCATAAAGTCCGTTTTCAGGCCGTAGCAGAAGATTTCCAGTTCGTCGGACATGTCCGCCATTTCCTGCACCTGGGCTTCGGTGAGGAACTGTGCCTCGTCCACAAAGATATATTGGAAATCCGAATGCGCGTGCTGTACGGCCAGCCAGTTCACCTGCTCCCGGAAGCTGTTGCCCGCCTCCAGCACCAGGTCGGCCTCCGCCTGCAGGCCCACGCGGGAATACACCGTGTTCACTGAAATGCGCGTGTCTACAGCGGGCTTCACCAGCGCCACCTTCAGGCCCAGCTGCATGTAGTTGTACCGCTGCATGAGCAGCTGCGCTGTTTTGCTGGAGCCCATCACGCCATGATAAAAATGCAGCATTACAGTTCCCGCCGCCCTTCCATCGCTTTCGCCAGCGTTACTTCGTCCGCGTATTCCAGGTCGCTCCCCACGGGCACGCCGTAGGAAATGCGGCTCACCTTCACGCCCATGGGCTTGATGAGCCGGGCGATATAGGCGGCGGTGGCTTCGCCCTCAATGTCCGGGTTGGTGGCTAAAATCACTTCCTGCACGTCCTCGGTGGACAGCCTTTGGAGCAATTCCTTGATGCGGATGTCGTCGGGGCCGACGCCGTTCATGGGGGAGAGGGTGCCGCCCAGCACGTGGTAGAGGCCCTTGAAGTCCCGCATCCGCTCCACGGCGGCCACGTCCCGGGCGTCGCGCACCACGCAGATTTGCCCGTTGTGCCGTTCCTCGTTCAGACAGATGGAGCAGTATTCCTCCTGGGTGTAATTGCCGCAGCGGGCGCAAAAACGAAGGGCCTTCCGCCCCTGCCACAGGGCGGCGGCCAGTTCCTTCACATCGTCCAGCGGCATGCCCGCGATGTAGTAGGCCAGCCGTTGGGCGCTCTTTTGCCCGATGCCCGGCAGGCGCGAAAGCTGCAGCGCCATCCGGGCGATGGGATCGCCATTCTCCGCCATGTCAGAACATCCTGCCCATGCCGCCCATACCGGAAGGCGCCATCTTTTCCATGGTTTCCTCGCGTACCTTTTCGCCCTCGCGCAGCGCTTCGTTCACCGCGGCGAGAATCAAATCCTGAAGCATCTCCACGTCGTCGGGGTCCACGGCTTCGGGCTTGATGGTCAGCTCCAGCAGTTCCCGCTTGCCGGATACCTTGCAGGTCACCATGCCGCCGCCCGCGCTGGCTTCATACACTTTTTCGTCCAGTTCTTCCTGAACCTTGGTCATCTGCTCCTGCATCTTCTGGGCCTGGCGCATCAGCTGCTGAATATTGGGGCCGCCGCCAAAACCGGCGAATTGATTCCGTGCCATTGTTTTTCCTCCTTCAATTTCCCATCGCCCGAGTGGGCTGTTTGCTTTCACCCGGTTATTATACCACGACCTGCCGAATTCTGTAAAGCAGGCAAAAAACTTCTTCTTTTCCCATCCTGCCTGATTGTGAATTGCCTGGCGGATATGGTATAATCAAATCAGCGTTCTTCAAGCAAAGGAGGCTTCGGCATGGCGTATGATCTGACCAAACCGCTGGTGATCGGCATTTCGTCCCGGGCGCTGTTTGACCTGGAGGAAGAGAACCGGATTTTTGTGGAACAGGGCCTGGCAGCCTATGCGGATTACCAGGTGCAGAACGAGGACAAGCCGCTGCAGCCCGGCGCGGGCTTTGAACTGGTGCGGGCTTTCCTGCGGCTGAACCAGTTTGACCCCCAACGCAGGCTGGTGGAGGTCATCGTCATGTCCCGCAACAGCCCCGATACCAGCCTGCGCATTTTCAATTCCATCCGTCATTACGACCTGGATATTACGCGGGCCGCGCTCAGCGGCGGCGCGTCCGTAGCCCCTTACCTGACTGCTTTCAATACCGACCTGTTTCTCTCCGCTTACCTGCCGGACGTGCAGGAGGCCATCAATTCCGGGGTGGCGGCAGGCACGCTGCTGACCGCTTCCGCGCCCGCGGGAAAGGAAAAAGAAGTGGATCAAATTCGCATCGCTTTCGACGGGGACGCGGTGCTGTTCGGGGCGGAGGCCGAAAGGATATTCCGCCACGACGGCATCGAAGCCTTCCAGGCCCATGAACGCGACCACGCCAACGAACCCTTGACCAAAGGCCCCTTCGCCAATTTCCTGATGACCCTTTCCAATATCCAGGGCATGTTTCCCGACCGGGAGAGCGTGCCGATCCGCACCGCGCTGGTCACCTCCCGCGGCGCGCCGGCCCATGAACGCGCCATCAAGACCCTGCGGAACTGGCACGTCCGCGTGGACGAGGCGTTTTTCCTGGGCGGCGTGTCCAAGAAAGAAATTCTGTCCAAATTCGGCGCGCACATTTTCTTCGACGATCAGCATGTCCATGCCGACCCCGCTTCCCAGGTGGTGGCCTCCGCCGTCGTTCCCTATCGGGAAGGGGACGATCCGACGGTATGATGCGTTCAGATAGGTCCTGCCATCCGCCTGAAACCGGAAACAAAAAGATTGTCAGAAGAATAGAGTTCGCATATTTAAGGAATCAGCCGGATATCCAGGCCTGGATTTTCCTCCGCCGCGTCAAAGAACACGGAGAGGAAGCCGGGCCATTTTTCCATTTTGGCGCTGGGAACGGCGCAGTCGGTAATAACCAGCTGGGTGTCAGAAAGGTCAGTCAGGCAGTCGTGGAGCGCGTCCAGGTTGTGCCCGTAATATTCGGGAAAGGACAGGCCCCTGGCCAGTGCTTCGTGGGCTTTTTCGGGGGTGTCCCAGGCGGCGGCGGAAAGCTGCACACGGTTCATTTATTTCATCTCCTCAAAGGTGCTGTAATGGTCTTCGGTGTAATAGATGAGTCCGTCGTTGCTGAAAATAATGCGCTTGGCGTTGCGGCGGCCGCCGTCAAAATCAATGTCGCACTCAAAATACTTCCGGCCTTTCGCGTCAGGCAGTTGGCCTTCATAGTTGCCGAAGCGGTCGCCGCCGATGCTCTTGCCGGGGGCCACCTCCCACAGGTTGCCCAGGCTGCTCACCCAGCCCAGGGCCTGGGCTTCTTTCTTGGTGATATAGTTGGGCGGCAGTTCGCCGAATTCGCGCAGGTAGGCGGCTACGTGCTCCTTGTCGGAATACGCTTCGCCCTTGACCACAAAGGGTTCTTCCTCGGCTTTTTCTTCCGGCGGCGCGGTGGCGTCGGGCTTGGCGGCGGCAGGGTCGGCGGGCAGTTCCGCGCCTACCTCCTCCGCCAGGAGCGTATAGGTTTCCTCGTCCAGCATGCCGGTTTCCTTCAGACCGAAATCCTTCTGGAAGTCCAGCACCGCCGCTTCCAGGGCTTTGCTGAAATTGCCGTCGGTTTTACCGCTGTAATAGCCCAGCTTTTTCAGGGCTTCCTGGGCGGTTTTTATTTCTTTGCCATGGTCGCCTTTTTTCAGGGTTTTAAAACCTTCGGCATTCGCGCTTGCGATGGGCAACGCGCTGCTTCCCGCATCTCTGCCCGGGGCGAAGAGAAAGCAGATACTGCCGACGATCACGGCCAGCGCGATCAGGATGGCCGCGATGCGGGCGATGAGCCGGGTCTTTTTCGCATTGTTTTCCTGCGTCATACGTTTTCCTCCTGTATCCATACGCTGCGATTGCCCAGCGCGTCC
>CADBCX010000125.1:0-8796 GCA_902793245.1 uncultured Eubacteriales bacterium
CGTTGTTGCTCTTGTTGGTCATGCGCAGCTGGCGAGCGGGAGTGAGCTCGGCCAGCAGCAGCTCTTTGGCCAGCTCCGCGCAGGTTTCATCCGGCAGGGCGCTGGCCGCGGGATTGCCGCCCGCGAAGGAAATCATGCCCGGCACCGCCAGCAGCTTAAAGATTTCGCGGATGGCGCTGCCCGAAATGCCGTCGAAACGGCTGGCAAACTTTAGGGTGTCGATGTTCATAAGTACCCTCCTCATTCTCACTAAAAAACCGCCCTCACCCCGTAACAGGGGGAAGGCGGATGATCGCTGTACCACTTCCGTTCGGCAAAAACAAGAAGCTGCTTTTGCCCTCGTGTGCGCTGTAACCGGCGCGCCGGCGCGCCCCTACGCAGAGCTGCGCTCGTTCAGGGCCGGGCTCCGGGAGGTAATTCGCCCCTTGGCCGCCGCCGTTTCCTTGCACCCACCGGAAACTCTCTAAAGCACGGACAGGCCGGGTTACTGTTTCCCATCATTGCCATGGTGGCATTATAACGGAAAGTTTGCCGGAATGTCAAGCCCATTCTCACATTCCGCCGAAAAAAGTCTTGCCAGCGGCGATTCATGCGGTATAATAGGAATAAGAAGATACATCACGGAGGACAGGCATGACGGCACAGCAGGTATTGACGGCGCTGGCGACGATCCGCGCGCCCCAGACCCAGGATGAATACGACCTTCACGGGCTGGCGGCGGACGCCTTGCAGCGGGCGGAGATTGACTTTCACCATGAAGCGCCGCTGGCCCCGCGCTGCCGCATCGACTTTCTGTGCGGGGACGTGGGCATCGAGATCAAGCGCGGCAGGCCGGACGTGAACGCGGTAAGCAGGCAGCTCAGGCGTTACGCGGATTCGGGGAAACTGCGCGCCATCATCCTGCTGTCGGAAAAGACCGCGCCGGGTCTGCCGGGATTCGTGGCGGGGATTCCCGTGTATCCGGTGAGCCTGCAAAAGCTGTGGGGGATTGCCATTGGGGTGGGGGAAGAAGAAAGCGCTTCTCCTATTGCCACGGAACCTGAGCCCAGTTTCATTTCCAGCTCAACCGCTTCTGTCATCCCGAGCGAAGCGGAGCGAGAGCGAAGCGAAGTCGAGGGACCTCAAACACAATCGGAAACCGAAGAAGGAGATCCTTCGACTCCGTTTCGCTCTCGCTCCACTGCGCTCAGGATGACAATCGGGGAGCCTGACGTTTCAATGGCTGCTGAACATCCTGCGTTTCCTGGTCGCATTTCTGTGCCAACTCATGAAGAAAATGCAAAAACACAGAATGCCCTGGAAGACCGCATCCTGCGGGACATCAACAATGAGGACGTGCCGCCCTTCCTGCGGGACAGGGAACCCGCTTCCTACTATTACGGTACCCTCTCCTATAACGCACGGCGGAAGTGCTGGGTCATCAAAGGCGACCCCGGCGTGACAGAGCTGGCGAAGCGCCTGTTCCCCGGCAGCGACGCCAAGCGGGGGGAAGCCCGGTTCACGGCCCACCGGCGCATCATCGGGGACGTGAACTGGCTGATGCTGCGCTATCCTTTGCAGGTGGCGGAACGCGACAAAGAGCGCTGGCGGCAGGCGCTGAACCAGGCCCGGGACTATTACCGGGAACGGGAAAAAGCCAGAATCCTGACCATGGCCCCCCAGCCCTCCCCGGCTGTTTTCAACGGAACGTTAAGGCCCTTCCAGCAGCAGGGATTAAACTGGCTGCTGCTGACGCCCCGGGCATTATTGGCCGATGAAATGGGCCTGGGCAAAACGGTGCAGGCCCTGGCCTGCGCGGCGATGGAGGGCATCTTTCCCCTGCTCATCGTGCCGCCGCCCCACCTGGCCCGGAACTGGATGGCGGAAACCAAGCGCTTCCTGCGGATCGAGGGAAGAGAACCCCGCATTCACATCATCAAGGGCCTGACCCCCTATCCCCTGCCGGAAGCGGATGTGTATATTTTCCATTATCTATTACTGCGGGGCTGGAAGCAGGTTTTGCCGCAAATGAATTTCCATACCGTGATCTTCGACGAGGTGCAGGAGCTTCGCCGCACCGGCACAGAAAAATACAGCGCGGCCAGCCTGCTGTCGGAAAGCTGCCAGCGGGTGATGGGACTGTCCGGCACGCCCATTTACAACTATGGCAGCGAAATCTGGAACGTCATCAACATCTTAGATTTCCATTTTCTGGGCGACTGGGAGACCTTCACCCGGGAATGGTGCTCGGGTTACGGCAACCGTATTGTATCCAAGCCGGAGTTATTGGGCGACCATCTGCGGCGGGAGGGGTTGATGCTGCGCCGCACCAAGCAGGAGGTGCTGCCGGAGTTGCCGGAAAAGCGGCGGCTGGTGCAGGAGATCGACGCGGACGACGCGCTGTACGTCCACCTCATGGCCCCGGTGTGGGAAAAGCTGTACCGCTGGAAACAGGATCAGGCATTGTCTCCTTCCGCCCGGGCGCTGCTGGAGGATCAGATTTCCCAGGAGGCCCGGCAGGCCACCGGCCTGGCGAAAGCGCCTTATGTGTGCCAGTTCGTGAAGGCCCTGGTGAACGCGGGAGAAAAGGTGCTGCTTTTCGCCCACCACCACGCGGTGATGGACATTTACAAAAAAGAACTGAAACAAGAACGGCCCGCGTTCATCACGGGCCGGGAGTCCGCCGCCCAGAAGGAGGAGGCGGTGGACAGATTCATGCTGGGCAAGACGGATTTGTGTGTGATTTCCCTGCGGGCGGCCAGCGGCCTGAACCTGCAGCGGGCCACCTGCGTGGTGTTCGGGGAACTGGACTGGAGCCCCGCCGTCCACTCCCAGGCGGAGGACCGGGCCCACCGCATCGGGCAGAAGGATTCCCTGCTGTGCTATTATCTGGTGGCCCCCGGCGGCAGCGACCAGGACATGCAGGAAGCCCTGGGCCTGAAGGTCAGCCAGTTCCAGCTGCTCATGGGCGACGCCGCAGAAACCCAGGCGCAAGCCCAGGCCCAGGCGAATTTCGCAAGGCAGCATGTTGAGAGACTCATTCTGAAAATGAGGGATTAGGGATTAGGGATTAGGCATTAGGCAATAGGCAATAGGGATTGAGACTTTCAAATGAATAAAACAGAAGGAGAAAAACATGGAGAACGAAGAATTGATTCTGCAAATCCAGGTGGCGTGCGACCCGGCCCTGAGCGTGAAGGGGCAGACCCGGGACATTGTGATGATTCCCTTCGGCGGCACGGCGTCCGGGCCGTACTTCACCGGGAAGATCATCGGCCCCGGCGTGGACACGCAGAAGATTGCAAAAGGCGGCGTGCCCGCCCTGTCCGCCCGCTACATGCTGGAGGGGACGGACAAAGCGGGCAGCGCCTGCCGGGTTTTCATTGAAAATGAAGGAAACTGGGGTGAGGGCTTCCATCCCATGATCGTGACGGACAGCCCGCTGCTGGCCGCCTGGGAAACCGCCCCGCTCCGCGCCACGGTGGAAGGGATTCCGGGCGGCGTGCTGGTAAGCGTTTTTATGGCGCGGGCGTAAACCGGAACCCATAGAAGTCAAAGCTGCTGCCGGGAAGGAACACGAAGGACACCGTGCACTCGCCCTCCGGCACGTCCACGGAGAAACTCTGCTCTCCCCTGCCGCGCTTGAAGCCGCAGGTGGACACCTTTGCTTCGCCCAGCCCGTTGGTGACGCGGAGGGACACGGTGTTGGTGTCCAGTTCCGTTGCGCCGTCCAGGGTCAGGTTCATTTTTCCGGCTTCCGCAAATTCCATATGATGGAAAGACAGCGTCACGTTGTTGCCGATGCTTCGGACAGCGTCGCTGTCCTTTTTGAAGCTGTCGCCGTAGAGCTCGTCGCAGTCCACGGCGCGGTTATAGCGCAGGGCGCGGCTCTGGCGAGCGAAGGAGAAGCCTTGCATGTGCACCTTTTCGTTCAGGGAGAACGCCAGCGTATGCACTCCCCGCAGCGCTTCGGGCAGACGCCAGGTTTCGGGCTGGTACACGTTCCAGATGCTGGGCTTCTGGTAGGGCAGCTCGCAGAGGAAGCGCCCGCCCCGGCCCGGCATGCCGTCCCACAGCTTGAGATGGTACATATCGCCGTTCAGCGCGAAGATGGGGATGGTGATTTCATCCGACCCCGCTAGGCCGAAGTCCACGTTGGTGAAGCCCACGGCGCTTTCGCTCTCCCGGGCGAAGGCGATGCCCCGGTCGTTGCCCACGCCCACGTCGCCCTCCCGCAGGTCGCAGAGGGAAGCGTAGATGAATTCATAGGGATTCAAGCCCACCGGGCCAAAGCCCTCGGCGGAGACCTCCATCACCGACAGCACGCGGGTGTGGGGATAGCCGTTGTTCGCCGCAGCGCGGAGGTACACGCTCCCGTCGCCCAGGGCGGTGACGGTGACGCGATTTCCTTCATGCGTGACTTTCATGCAAGGCATATCCACCCCCTGGGCGTTGGTGGCCCGGAAGCGGATGGGCTGGGATTGCGCGTTTTCGGGAGATACGGAAACGGCGAAGGAAACGAAAGGATGATCGGGGGTGAGATGCGTATCCCCCAGGGCTTTCAAATCAATGCGGCGGATGAAGGTTTCTTCCTCGGTTTCGGCTGTTTTGCAGAGAGAGGGGAAGAAGCGCGGTTCTTTTATCCCTTCACCATCTTCTACTGTAAGGACGATCTCGGCGGGTTCCAGTCCGGTTCCGGTCACTTTCACGCGGGTCTCCCCCGCTTCATTCGCCCCCACCATCAGCAGCAGCTTGCCGGAGAACAGGCGGCGGGATGTGACCTGGTAGCCGTCCGCGTCCGTGCTGTCGCCGTTGTCCATGCCCAGCAGTACGCCCGCGCCGCTGACTTCCGCGTGAATCCGGTTCACGGCATTCTCCACGGGCCAGCCGTTTTCGTCCAGCGCTTGCACTGTGATAAAAGCAATATCCCCAGAACAGGCTATCAAGGCCGTTTTCTCTGCGGAGAGGACAATCTTCTTTGCTTCCCCGAAGGAATGGCGCACGGCTTCGCAAAGCGTTTTTCCCGCTTCGTCGTAGGCGACAGCCTTTAATTCTCCCGGCTGGTAGGCCACCTGCCAGATGGGCAGACTCCCTTCCGCGTCGCGGAGGTTGACTTTTTTCCGGCCCAGGGATTTCCCATTCAGGAACAGCTCGGCCTCTTTTCCGTTGGTCATCACCGGCACGTCGATCAGCTGGCCCGCGTTCCAGTCCCAGGAAATGCCGATGTGAACCGTAGGCTTGTCCGTCCACAGCGCCCGGTAGAAATAATAGGCGTCCTTGGGGAAGCAGGCGGTGTCGGTCTGGCCGAAGTAGCAGTTGCGGGTGTGGTAGGGCGTGGGCTCGCCGATGTAGTCGATGCCCGACCAGATGAACTGGCCCAGGGAATAGGGCGTATTCAGGTCGTCCACCAGCAGCGTGCGCAGGTCGTGAGCGCCCCAGCTGGTGTTGGTGTTGAGCAGGGCGGAGCACTGCAAGTCCTCCTCGGAGAGGATGGTTTCCTGCATCGGGAAATGGTAAATACCCCGGCTGGCCAGGAGGGAGCCGGTCTCGCTGCCGAAGATCACCCAGTCGGGATGCTGTTCGTGGTGGGCCGGATAGTACTTTTCCGCGTAGTTGTAGCCCGGCAGCTTGATGATGTCCGCGCACTTCTGGGCCCCTTCCCAGGGCATGTAGTTGCTGGCGAAGGTGACGGGGGCGTGGCGGGTGTCGTGCCTGCGCACTTCGTCCATGAGCATCTTCGTCCAGTACTGGCCCCGGTCGGAGGCCTGCATGTCGTAAATCTCGTTGCCGATGCTCCACAGAATCACGCAGGGATGGCACCGATCCCGCCGCACCCAGGACGCCACGTCCAGCGGGTAGGTTTCCGGGAAGAACCGGGCGTTGTCGTAGGACGTCTTGGACAGCTCCCACATGTCGTACAGCTCGTCCATCACCAGGAAGCCCATCCGGTCGCACAGGTCCAAAAGCTGGCGGGCGGGAGGATTGTGGCTGGTGCGGATGGCGTTCACGCCCATGTCCCGCATGACCCGCAGCTGCCTCTCCGCCGCTTTCTCATGGAACGCCGCGCCCAGCAGGCCCAGGTCGTGATGCAGGCAGACGCCTTTCAGCTTCACGGGTTCGCCGTTCAGGAAAAAGCCCCGGTCCGGGGTGAATTCCGTCTGCCGGAAGCCCACGGCGATTTCCTCCGTCTGATCGCCAAGCGATAATTGAAGCGTATATAAATATGGATTCTCAATGCTCCAGGGCGTGACTTCGGAAAGCGTCCAGGAAATGGAAGCATCTTCCATACGTCCTTCCGCAATCGCTTTTCCCTCGTTATCCAGCAAAACACAGGCGGGCATTTCCTCCCCCGGCCCGGCGATTTCCGCGTCCACGGTCAGCGTCCAGCTTCCGTCCTGGTACAAGGTGTTCACCTGGAACCCGTCGGGCACCATATGCCGGGTGGGGAGCAGCAGCAGGTTCACGTCCCGGAAGATGCCCGCGCCGGAATACCAGCGGGAATTGGGGCTTTGGTGGCGGATATGCACCGCGATTTCGTTTTCGCCCGCCGCCAGCTTCCCGGTTAAATCCACAAAGAAGGGCGTGTAGCCGTACCGGTGGGTGCAGAGGATTTCCCCGTTCAGCAGCACGTCGGCGTCCATGTAGACCCCGTCAAAGTCCAGCAAAACGCAGTCCGCCGCGGCTTCATTCTTGGAAAAGGTCTTGATATACCAGCCGTCGCCGGACTCGTATAAGTCCTCGGTCTGGGCGATGAGCCAGTCGTGGGGCAGCAGGACGGGCTGCTTTTCCGCCGCCCGCATATCGGCATAGGCGCTCCCCAGCGGCAGCTTCACAAACCGCCAGCCTTCGTTCCACAGCTTTCGCATGTTCATGTCATCCTTTCATTCCGCTTCGCCGAACAGCAGCGCCAGCGCCTGGGCGGGGGCCATGTTCCCGATGCCCTCCGGGTCGGCAAGCGTTTCACGGTTCCAGGAAAAGCGCCCGCTCTCCGGCAGCTTCAAAGCAAAATAGAGGTCGGGGCTCTTGAGCGCGGTGGCGTAGCGCTCATGCCAGGCGGGGAAGTATTTCGTCATGTACCGGTCGGCCAGCCGATAGGCTTCGCAGGCTTCGTCCTTCCCCACCGCGCCGATCTGCACGCCGCCGCCGGGCTGGCCCAGGCGGCTCATGGAGGGCGTGGAATGGAGAATCACGCCGCTGCCGTCCGCGCAAGCGCCGAGGGAGATCCACACGTGCCCGTCCATGCTCACGATATCGCCGGGACGCAGGGCCGCGGCTAAGGGTTCGTCTTTCGTACAGGCACCCAGCCCCATTTCCGCGAAGCGCTTCGCCATGCCGTTGGCTCCGCCCACGTAGCCGGGCCTGCCGTTTTCCGTTTCCAGGGCGCTGTACACCGCCCAGCCCACGTAACCCGAGCAGTCCAGGCCTGCGTAATAATACTGGTTGAAATCGCCGAAGGGGTAATAGCTGGTTTTGGGGTCGCGGTTTGCTTCTTCCCCGTCCCGGTCCTTGTAGGTATACAGGCCGTCCTGATTGCGGAAAAAGCGCACCCATTCCGGCGACACGCCCAGCCTCCGGGCCTGGGGCGCGGTGCCCTCATCCTGCCAGTCCCAGCCGCCGCCGAACACGTACAGCGTCGTCCCCACCGGCTCCAGGGCGGTCATTAGGAAGTTTTTCACTGTGCGCACGCCGGGCGTGCCATGGACGGGCGGCGCATAGGCTTCCTCTTGCGCCGAATCCAATTCCCTGACCGCCGCCACAGCGCCGTCCTCGATGGTGATGCAATAAGGATACCCCACCTTCAGCGCGTTTTGCAGGGAATAATCAGCGCTGTTTTTCAGCGGGAAGCACGCTTCCAGGCCGTTGATGAGAAAACGGTAAGAAAGGGCCGCCAAGTTTTCCTTCTTCGTTTCCGGCCCGCCCCAATCCTTCACGCCCAGATAAATCGCCTTTTTTTCCTGTGTAACCGTTTTTGTCACCAAAATTCCTCCCATCCGCTTTACTATTTCGCCTGGTGGTATTATAATCATTTCGCCGCGCAGATGCGGCCTTTGCATCCGATTTTTGTTTCTGTTCAGCCGCCTCCCAAAGCCTTCCCCTTGAGGGAAAGGCTTTGGGAACGCTGCGGCTGAACTGTTCCCCTTTTCTTAATTGCACGGAGGACTTCCATGGAGAAGCTGCGCAACCGCCTGGACGGGCTGCTGACGACGAACCAGTTTACCTATCCCGAACTGCGGAAAATGTTCGTCACGTTGACCCTGGACCAGTTTTTCATCTGCTTTATCAGCCTTTTGTCCACGGCGCTGGTGTCGTCCGTGGGCGAAGCGGCCATCGCCGCGGTGTCCATGGTCGGCACGGTGAACAGCCTGGTGTCGCTGGTGTTTATGTCGCTGGCGACGGGCGGGGCCATCGTGGTCTCCCGCGCCAAGGGCCGGGGCGACGTGAAGGAGATCCGCCGCGCCATCGGCGAGGCCGTGGGCCTGTGCGGGGCGGTGTCCATCTGCCTGAGCGCGCTGCTGTTCCTGTTCGCCGAGCCGCTGGTTCACCTGATCTATCCCCGCGTGGAACCGCTGCTGATCGAATACGCGGTCAAATACATGCGCATGATGGCGGTTTCCTTCATTCCCTTCTCGGTGTTCAACGTCATTTTCAACATCTTCCGCAGCCTGGGCGACACCCGTTCCAGCCTGCTGCTCACCATCGTGATCAACGTGTCCCACCTGCTGCTGAGCCTGCTGTTCATCAACGGCTTTCATATGGGCGTAGCGGGCTCGGGCATGAGCTACATCGCGGCGCGCACGCTGGGCATGGCGCTGGCCG
>CADBCX010000125.1:8807-17039 GCA_902793245.1 uncultured Eubacteriales bacterium
GCGCCACACGCCCTACCACCTGCGTCTTCACCACTTTTTCCGCTTCACCCCGGCGGTGACGAAGGAAATCATGTCCCTGGGCCTGCCGCTGACGGTGGAATCCCTGCTGACCCAGGGCGGGATGCTGCTGGTGCAGGTCTACCTGGCCCGGCTCACCACCACCGACCTGGCCGCCCACGCGGTGTCCAACTCCATGCTGAACCTCTACTGCGCCTCTGCCAACGCCCTGACCGCCCTGGCCAGCACGGTCTGCGGCCAGTGCTACGGGGCAAAGCATTATGACCTGATGCGGAAGTACTGCAAAAACATCATCCGCGTGGGGCGCTTCGTGCTGCTGGGAACGGTGCTGATCCTGTATCCGCTTTCGCCGCTGCTGCTGAAGCTGTACCACGCCTCGGAGCAAGGCACCGCCATCATCTATACTTGCCTGCGCATCGCGGTTTTTTCGATGCCGCTGCTGTGGTGCGACAGCAACATTCCCGCCATGGTGCTGCGCACGGCGGGCGACAGCGTATATACCGGCGCGGTGTCGGTGGCGGCGCTGCTGCTGGGCCGCTGCGCATTGGGGTATCTCCTAACCATTCCCCTGGGAATCGGCGTGCCGGGCATCTGGATCGCCCTGGTGTGCGAATGGCTGGCGCGGGGCATCGCGCTCCGGCTCCGGTTCCGGGGAGACAAATGGCTGCATGTCAGGAACGCCGCATAGGGAAAATTCAGCAAAGAGAATCACGCGCCAAGTGCAATTGCCTGGCGCGTGTTTTGGGCTGCGCGGTTCAGGGGCATTCCTCCCGAACCTGCTTCACGATGTCCATCAGCCGCTTCACGCGCTTGGGGTCGACGGGGTTTTCCGTAACGTCCTCCTGCTTGAACCAGCTGCCCACGATGGCCCCGTCCGCGATTTGAAGCTGCTCCCGGACGGAATCCTCCGTCACGCCCGCGCCGACGATCAAAGGGAAATCGCCCAGATGCCGCCTGAATTCGCGGATTTTTTCCATGTCCGTCAGCATTCCTGTGCCTTCCCCGGTCACGACAATGGCGTCGCAGCGTTCTTTGCCCAGAGCCAGGTCCTCCGCCAGGGAGCGCTTGGAGCGCACGAGCTGGTATTTGAACCGCACGCCGCCCAGCAGGAACACCGGATGTTCCGCCCGCGCGGCGCTGAGGGCTTCCGCGAAATCATCGTCGCAGGTTTTGGCGCGGATGCCGGGCTTATCCCACCCGCTCATGTGGCTTCCCTGCCGCAGATGGCCGCAGACCGAATCCATCTGCAGAAACGCCGCGCCGTACTGTTCCGCCAGCGCAAACGCCCGGTCGCAGTCCCCCAGCAGGTTCACGCCGTACACATGGCCGGGATACTGGCTTTTCAGATAGTCCAGCGCCCATTCCACGTCCTCCGGGTTATGGGAGCCGTAATCCTCCGCCAGCACCGCGTCCACGCCGTTTTCATACATCCATGCGATTTCCCGCTTTGCCAGGTCGCGGATGGAAGCCGTGCCATAGCCAAACAAATGCAGCATCCCGATCATGGGTTTGGATACGTGAAACACATCCGGCATCTGCTTCATGTTTTTTCCTTTCCGTTCTGTCAGTACGTCAAAGATTTTATGGCTCCCGGCGTCAGCCGGCGTCCTCCGTCGTGTCCGGGGCGTCCGTTTCCCCTCCGTTTCCAGCATGGCGCATGCTCCACGCGCTGTCATACAGTACTGCGCCGAAGCACACGATCATGGTGAAATAATACGTGAAGAACCGCCACAGCAGCAGCGCGCCCACCAGCTTGTCCGCCGGGAACACGTGCTGGAAAAAGACGTAGAACCCGCCCTCCTGGGCCCCGGAGGAGCCGGGCAGGGGCGTGAAGGACGCGGCGATGAACAACAGGAACTGCAGGGTGAGGATGTCAAAGTAGGAATACTCATTCATGCCTAGCGCCCGGTACACGCAGTAGGCGATGCTCATCAGGCCCAGCACCTGCAAACAGGCAATCAGGAACAGATGGAACAGGCGGATGGGATGGTGGGTGAGCATATCCACGGAGCTGTGGAAATCCTGAATGGCCTTTTCCGCCCGGGCAGACATTTTTTCCTTGTCCCGGATGAGATGCAGCTTATGCCCCGTGTTGATGAAAAAACCCAGCACGGCGCGCACAATGTTTTTGTTGATAGCCAGCAGGATCACCGCCGCCACGGACAGGCCGTTGATGAAGTAGCCCACGGCCGTGACCCACATGGCTTCCGGCGGGCAGTTTTTCAGCGGGCCGGGATTGAAGATCCACAGCAGCGCGCCCAGGGTCAGCAGCGCCATCTGGAACGTGAAAAACTTCACTGCCAACCCGGAGCTGGTCAGCCCCGAGGAATAGCCCCGCTTGCGCAGGAAAAGCACCTGCATGGGCTGGCCGCCGGTGGCCGCGGGCGTGACGGCGGAATAAAAGCTGCCGATCATGCCGGTCAGGATGGACAGCCCCACCCGGATTTTGACCTTCTGCTGCCGGAAAAAAACGTGCAGGCCCATGCCCTCGAACGTCATGAACACGCACCAGGACACAATGGACATCACGATCCAGAAAGGATCCGCGGAGCGCAGCGCTGTCCAGGCGTCGTTTATTTCGCCGCCCTGGGCGCTGATCAGCAGCACCGCGCCCAGGGTAATCAGGATAATCGCCGCATTGATCAAATAACTGCGGGTTTGTTTGGAAAGCCGTTTGGACATCTTTTTACAAGGTGCCTTTCTTTATCACTTTGTGCGGCCAGGCCGCCAACTGATAGTATACCATATCCCCCCGCGGTTTGTCATCTTTTTCTTTTCGATGATACCACTTTATTTGCCGTCTGAGAAGCCCCCGAACCAAAATGGAAAAAGCGAAACCTCTCCTCCCCCGCCCCCTCTCCTCTCCGAAGGAGGGAGAGGGAGGGTTTCTTTTTTCTTTTTCTTTATTCTTTTTCTTCATTCTTCTTTCTTTTTTTTTCTCTCTTCTTTCCTTACTCTTCATTCTTGCTTCATTTCGCTTCAATCCGCTTTTTTTCGCTTTCATTCGCTTTTTACTTCGCCGCGAAAGCGTTGGGAGGTTCTCATTCCTCCGCGGTCTATGCTATACTGGGAATGCAAAAAAGCCCTCCCCGCAAAAGGAAAGGCTTTGGCTGTTTGGCATGTTATCCCTTCACGCCGCCGGAGGTGAGGCCGGAGACCAGGTGCTTTTCAATCAGCATGAACAGGATGACCACGGGGATGGTGGCCAGCAGCGCGGAGGCGAACAGGTAATGCCACTCGATCATGTTGAAGGAGGAGAACTGGGTGATGCCCACGGTGATGGGCTTTTTGGAGGCGGTGGAAATGAGCACGGTAGAGATGGTATATTCGTTCCAGGCGTTGATGAACACGAAGATCAGCGTGGTCACGATACCCGGCGCGGCCATGGGCAGCAGCACCCGGATCAGGGCCCCCACCACCGAGCAGCCGTCGATGCAGGCGGCCTGCTCCATTTCCGACGAGATGGATACGAAGGTGCCCCGCAGCAGCCAGATGGCAAACGCCTGGTTGAACGCCGCGTTGATGAGCATCAATCCCAGCACCGAGTCGTTGAGCTTTAGGTTGATCATCAGCTGGGAAATGCCCACCAGCAGCACCACCGGGGAAAACATCTGGCTCATGATCACGAAACCCAGGAACGCTTTCTTGCCCTTGAACTTCATCCGCGCCATGGCGTAGGCTGCCGGGATGCCGCACAGCAGGCTGATGAGCGTGGCCCCGAAGGAAAGCAGCAGGCTGTTGCCCAGGTAGGTGAGCACATTCTTTCGCACGATGTCCTGGAAGTTGCCCCACCGCCATTCCACCGGCAGGATATGGAGAAAATACATGTCGTTGGTTTCGGCGGGCGAGCGCAGGGCGGTGATGAACATGACGTAATATGGGTACAGGATCAGAATGGACAGGGCGATGACGAAGGCGTACAGGCAGCCCCGGCCCAGGGCGTGGGACAGCTGCGCGTTCTGCATCCGCAGCGCGCCGCACAGCAGCAGGAACGCCGCGGGCAGGAGCAGCCACATGCTGAAGGTGCACCGGAAATCCATGCCGGACAGAAGGCTTTTGATGGTGTCCCCCGCCCTGCCGCCGTAGAGCAGCCTGTCCGCCGCGGCCAGCTGGCCGGAAATGTCCGCCTGCCGCGCGCCGGAGAGCACCGTGCCGATTTCGCGGGTAAAGAAGCGGGTGATGCTCATGGAAAAGACGGGCGGAATCAGCAGCGCCACGATCGCCAGGCCCACGGCGACGCCCTGCGCCGCAGGGGACCGGGTGAACGACAGCACCCCCGCCAGGCAGGAAAGCGCCAGCAGAAGGAGCAGCAGCCGTCCGGCGGGCACGCCGCTGCCGATCAGCTGCCAGCCGGTAAAGCGCCCCTGGGTGGAGGCGGTGAAGGTGACCATGCTGCTCTGGGTGCCGTCGGACTTGTCGCGCAGGGTCACGGATTCATCCAGCGCCACCTCGCCGAACGCTTCGTACTCCGCCACAGTGGCTTCCACTTCCGCCTTGACGGCCTGGTACTTTTCGTCGCCCACAAAGGTGTTGGCGGACTTCTTGGTGTACACCGTGGTGGTAGCCTCAAACAGCGGCACGGAGAGGAGGATCATAATCAGCGCCAGGGCTTCGATCATCAGCATCGCGCCGATCCTGCGGGAACGGGGCCGCGCGTCGGGAGCCAACTTCTTCATAAGTCCTCCTCCTTCCGCATGGAGACCATCATATACGCCCCGGCCACGATGCACAGGATCACGAACCCGATCACGCTCAGCGCCGTGGCCGCGCCCTTTTGCTGGTCGTAGAAGGCCCGCATGTACAGCAGCGTCACCATGGTGTCGGTCTTGTTGGCGGGCGCGCCCTTCGTAATTGTGTACACGATGGGGAAGGAATTGAACACGTAGATGATGTTCAGCACCGTGCTCACCGTCAGCGAGGGCCGCACCAGCGGCAGCGTCACATGGCGCAGCTTTTTCCAGAACCCCGCGCCGTCCACCGTCGCCGCCTCGTAATACGCCGCGTCGATGCTCTGCAGGCCGGAGAGCACGCAGAAGGTGACGAAGGGAATCGTCACGAAAATGCCGATGCCGCATTCCCAGGCAAACTCGATCTGGTAGGTGAGCCGCCAGTTGACGGCGTTCTTGATGAGGCCCATGTTCAGCAGCACGTTGTTCAGGTTGCCGTACTCATACTTGATGATGTAGTTCCACACGCTGGCCTGGATCACCAGCGACGTGGCCCAGGGGAAAATCACGATGGAGCGGGCAATCTTGCGGCCGAAGAACTCCGTGTTCAGCGCCATGGCGATGATGAAGCCCAGCACCGTGGAAATGCCCACCACGCTGACGACCCACACGGCAGTGTTCTGCATCACGATGCCGAAGGCCTTGTCGTTGAAGGCGGCCACGAAGTTGCTGAACCCCGCGAAGTCGCCGATCACGCCCGCGCGGCTGATTTCGCTGAAGGACAGCCGGAATACGATCAGGATGGGGAACACCACAAAGACCGTCATTAAAATGATGCTGGGCAGCAGCCACAGATACGGCACCCACTTTTTGCGCACCAGGATCGTATTCATGGCGGGACCTCCTGACGAAATAATGAAAGAAGGGCCGGTTCTCACCGGCCCCTTGGTTTGCGGTTGTTACTTGGTGAGAGAAGCCTGGAGCTCATCCAGCAGGGTCTTCACGTCGCCGCCGGTCAGGGCGTTCTGTTCCACGTTGATGACGCCCATCTTGATGGCGTCCCAGTTGTCCAGGGCAGTGGGATAGAACTGGCAGCTGTCCAGCACCTTGAGCCACGCTTCAAAGGAAGGATTGGCTTCCACCAGCGCCGCCACGGAGCTGTTGACCGCGGGCAGGAAGCCTTCCATGGACACCCAGCCCACGTAGTTTTCGGGAGCATAGAAGAAGGTGAGGAACTTGCCGATGGCTTCCTTGCGGGCGGCGTCCTGTTCGGGGGTGAGGCTGTCGTCCTTGAAGGCCATCACGCGGTCCATAACGCCGGTGGCGCCGGGGTTCGCGCCTTCGTTGACGGGCAGGGCAGCGGTAGCGAAGTTGATGCCTTCGTAGCCCTTCTGGGCCAGGTAGTCAGGCAGCTGGTTGGGGGCGATGACCATGGCCAGCTTGCCCGCGCCGAACATATCCTGCAGGTCGTAGCGGGTCTGGGTGGCGGGGTTGGGGTTGGTGTAGCCCTTGTTCACCAAGCCGATGGCGAAGTTGATGGCTTCCACGTTCTTGTCGCTGTTCACGGCGATCTTGCCGTCGGCGTCCACGAAGCCGCCGTCGTTGTTCCAGACGTAGTAGGAGAACGCGGCCTGGCCTTCGTCGGTGGTCATGTCAATGCCCCAGGGATACACTTCGCCGCCGTAGAAATCAATGATGGCCTGGCAGGCGTCTTCCAGCTCGGCCCAGGTGGCGGGAACCTTTTCCACGCCCGCTTCGGTGAGCAGGTCAACATTGTAATACAGCGCGCGGGCGGAAGCCAGATCCGGCACGGCCCACACGGTGTCGTCGATCACGGACTGGGCGATGAAGGACGGGAAGAAATCGCTGAACAGCTCTTCGGGGCAGTAATCCTTCACGGGCAACAGCAGGCCCTCCGCCGCGTAGTTGGCGAACACGTCGATGTTCAGGATGTCAGGCGCGTTGTTGTTGGAAATGCGGGTGGACACCACGCTGTACACATCGTTCCAGGAAACCACTTCCAGGTTCAGCTTCACGCCGGGGTTTTCCGCTTCAAACTTGTCCACAAAGTTGGTGCCGTTCATGCCCTTGCCCAGGAACCATTCCTGCGTGTTGGGACCGTACTGGCAGATGATCACGTCCAGGGTGATGTCGTCTTCAGCGGCGGCGAAAGCGGCGCAGCCCAGAACCATGGTCAGGGCGAGCAACAGAGCCAGGATCTTCTTCATGACAGATTCCCTCCATATAGATATATATTTCGCCGGTGCCTCCGGCGATTGGAAACGGAATATGAACGCGTATTTATCCTTGTATAGGATACCGCTTGCCGCACGGTTTGTCAAGCTGTTTTTGTGCAATCTGGCTAATTTTTGCGTGAAAAAGGGAAACTTTTGCTTGACAAGGGGCAGCCGTGCCGCTATAATGATCGGTGAAGACGGAACCCGTCAAATTCCATATTTTACTGCAAGGAGGCTCTTAACATGAAAAAGTTTTTGGCATTCCTGCTGGTCGCCATCCTGGCGCTGAGCTGCGTGTCCTTCGCCGCTGCCGAGGACCGCGTGGGCGCTGATCCCGAACTGGTCGCCGCCGCTCAGGCCGAAGGCGAGCTGGTCGTGTACGGCTCCTGCGAAGAAGAATACCTGCAGGCCGCCTGCGACGGCTTTGAAAAGCTGTACGGCATCAAGGTGACCCACCAGCGCCTGTCCACCGGCGAAGTGCAGGCCAAGATCGAAGAAGAAAACGGCAATCCCTCCGCGGACGTCTGGTTCGGCGGCACCACCGATCCCTACAACATCTGCGCCAAGGAAGGCCTGCTCCTGCCCTACGAAGCCAAGAACGCCGCTCATCTGCTGGGCCCCGCCTACCGCGACGCGGACGGCTGCTGGTACGGCATTTACAAGGGCATCCTGGGCTTCATGGTGAACACCGAAGAGCTGGAACGCATGAAGCTGGAAATCCCCCAGGACTGGGCTGACCTGCTCAAGCCCGAATACAAGGGCCTGATCTGGCTGTCCAACTACAACACCGCCGGCACCGCCAAGCTGGTCATCAACACCATGATCCAGAAGTACGGCCACGATGAGGGCATCCAGTACCTCGTCGACCTCGATAAGAACATCGAGGTCTACACCAAGTCCGGCTCCGGCCCGAGCAAGAACGTCGGCACCGGCGAGTGCGTCATCGGCATCGGCTTCCTGCATGACGGCATCACCCAGATCATCGACAACGGCTACGATAACATCGAGCTGATCATCCCGTCCTCCGGCACCTCCTGTGAGATCGGCGCTACCGCCATCTTCAAGGGCGCCGCGCACCCCAACGCCGCGAAGCTTTGGATCGAGTACGCGCTCTCTCCCGACTGCGTGAACCTCGCCGCTCAGAACGGCTCCTATCAGTTCCTGGTCATTGACAACGCCACCCAGCCCGAGGTTGCCGTGGAGTTCGGTCTGGACCCCGAGAACGTCATGGACTATGACTTCGACGACGCCACCAAGAACATCAAGACCTACGTTGAGGAGGTGATGAACGCTCTGGCCGCCTCCGGCGC
>CADBCX010000126.1 GCA_902793245.1 uncultured Eubacteriales bacterium
TTTCCTTCGCCCAGGTTTCATGGCTGCTGCCCGCCGGGATCTCGCCTACGCCCATCAGGTAGGGTTCCAGCTCCGCCAGTTCCGTCTTGAGCCGTCCAGGCAGGATGAACAGGCCCATCACCTCGATCAGGCCGATATTTTCTTTTTTAATGTGATGCAGCGGCGCGTGGGGATGGTAGATGCCCAGGGGATGCTCCTCGCTGGTGCGGTTGTTCCGCAGCACCAGATGCATTTGATACCGCCCGTCGGGGAGTTTCCTCAAGGTCGGCGTGACCGTGTTGTGCGGCGCGTCGGTCTGGGCGAAAATACCGAGAGCCTCGTCGCTGTACTTCCGCCAGGCTTCCAGCACGGTCATGGCGATATCCTTCAGTTTCCGCTGATCCTCGCTGATAAACCGCAGGCAGGTCATGGGCCAGTCCACCACGCCGCTTTCCACCGGGCTGTCGAACGTCCACTTGATCGGTGCTTTGTCCATGGGGAACAGGTGCCTGCCGCCCTGGTAATGGTCGTGGGTCAGGATGGAGCCGCCCACGATGGGCAGGTCGGCGTTCGCCCCGATGAAATAGAAGGGGAATTTGTCCACAAACTCAAAGAGCCGGTCAAAGCTCTTGCTGGTCAGCTTCATGGGCTCGTGCACGCTGTCCAGGATAATGCAATGCTCTTCAAAATAGAGGTAGGGCGAATACTGGAAATACCATTCCTCCCCCGCCAGGTTGAGCGGGATGATGCGGTGGTTCTGCCGGGCCGGGAAACCGGCGTGGCCCGCGTAGCCGGGGTTTTCCTTGCAAAGCATGCACAGAGGGTACCCAGACTTGGGCGCGTTCCTCGCCGCGGCAATGTCCCGGGGGTCTTTCTCCGGTTTGCTCAGGTTGATGGTGATTTCCAGCTCGCCGCAGGGAGAAGGCGCGTTATACTTGATGTTCTGGGCGATGCGCTTGACGCGGATGTAGTCGATGTCCCGACACAACTGGTAGAACCACGCCACAGCCGCTTCTGCCCCACGGTTTCCCATGATTTCATAAAAAACTCTTCGTATATCGGCGGGATGGGGCGTGAACGCTCCCGCCAGCCGGGCGGTCATCCGGTCTTTCTCGTCCGCGGTATCAGGAATGACCCCCCGTGCCCCGGCCCAGTCCGCCAGCTCCGCCAGGCAATCGGGAATGTCCTTTCCCTGCAATTCGCCCTCCGCGGGCGCGTCCAAATGCAGGTCGTCCAGCAGCAGATTCAGGGTGTACGCCCGATCCTCCGGCAGCACAAGATGCGTTTCTTCCAGCAAATCCAGCAGTCGATCCAACAGCACAGACTGTCCCCTCCTTCTTTCTTGTGGTCAGTTCCTTTGATGCTTTCTTTTTTTCCCGTATAGGACGGCGCATCCCAGCAGCGTTGCCGCCAGCAGAATCCCGGCCGCCTCCTGGGCATAATCCGGCGGCAGCGCTTGAGTGCCTGTATAGACGCCCGCCGCTGCAAAAGCGGTGATCGCCGTTCCCAGGGGGTGGCAGAAGCTCAGCAGGGCCACGGCCATCCCAGTGAATCCCACCTGATGGACTATCACGGGCAAGCTCGGTTCCAGGATACCGGAGAGCAGGCACACACCGCCCGCCAGCCCGGAGAGCGCTCCGGATAAGCATACTGTCAGTTTCAGATTCCTCTTCACCGCCATGCCCACCCGCTTTGCCGCTTTGGGACTGTCTCCGCTTGCCAGCATTTCGTAACCAAACACAGTGAACCGCGCGACAATCCAGGCCGCCAGGCAAAAAAGCAGCGCAATCGGGAGCCCGGCGGAAACGGAAAAGCCATTGGCAAATTGCAGCGCAGGCAGGGCTGAGCCCATCAGGGAAGCGTTGCCGTCCAGCCCGCTGAAAACTGTGTCCCACAGCCATTGCGCCAGGTATAAAGCGATCAAATTGAGCGCCGCACCGCATACGGCTTCTCCGGTTCGCGTCCTTTGCTTCACCAGGCCCGCAATTCCGCTCCACAATGCGCCGCCGATCGCAGCAAACCCCAGGCATGCCCACCAGGGCAGCGAAGCGGAAAGCGCTCCGGCCATGGCAAACAGCACGCCCATCATAAACTGTCCCGGCAAACCGATGTCAAAGCGTTTTGCCCTCCGGGAAACTCCGGCGGATAAGCCCGTCAGGGTCAGCAGCGGCCAGTGCAGCAGTGTTTTCCGCAGTCCTTCTTCCGAGATCATTCCGGAAAACAACGTTTTCAGACCGTTCTCCGCTTCCGAACGATCGGCGAGCAGAAACAACGCGGCGCACAGTCCCGCGCCGGCTGCGAAAACGGCAATGGAACGCAGAATCCTCCCCAGGCTTTGCCTTACTTTGCGTTTGCTCATTCCTCGTCTTCCTCTACGGCGCTGCCGCCGTACCGCTGCTGCCGCCATTGGCCGCTCATATACCAGCCCAGTTCCCTGGCAGAGGTATAGGCCGGTTCAAATTCTCCCATGATTTCTCCTTGATAAACGACAAGAATCCGGTCCGCCAGGCGCATCGCTTCCTCCACCCGGCTGGTCAGCAGCAGCACGGCCCGGCGGTTGGCCCGGACGGATAAAAGCTGTTCCCGGATGAACGCCGCCGTTTGTTCCGATACGTGCCGGGTGGGTTCTTCCACGATCATTAAAAGGGGCTTTCGCTCAAGCTCTCTGGTCAGCATCACCCGGTAAAGCGTTTCCTCGTCCAACTCATCCGGAAAGGAATCCAGGCCGGTTCCGATGCGTACGCCGCTTGCCTCCAGCACGGGCTCCACTTTATTCCGCCGTTCCCGGCGCTTCACCCAACCACTTTCCTGAAATTCCCTGTACCGGTTCAGGGCCAGGTTTTCTTCCAGCGTAAAGGAACCGACGAGAGCCAATTCCCGGATGTTCCGCGGCAGATACGCAATGCCCTCTTTCATCCGCTCCCGGACGGAGGCGCGGCTTATATCTTTTCCATCCAGCTTGATTTGTCCGCCGGACGCCTCATTCGCGCCGGTCAGGGCGGCGGCCAGCGCGTCCCAGCTTTCATTTGGCTGGCCCAACAGGCAGACGATTTCGCCGCCCCGTATTTCAAAGGACAAATCGTATGCCGTGCCTGCGGCGCTTTCCTTGTCCCGCACCGACAGGCGGCGCGCCTCCAGGACCATTCTGCCCAGAGAGATTTCTTTTTTTTCAACGCTGCGGGCAGCGGCATCCTCTCCCTGTATCAGCCGGGCCAAATCCTCCGGAGGCGCCGCCGCTGACAGATAGGTTTCCGCAGGGCCGCCGGGAAGAAGGACGGTCACATATTCGCAGACATCCGCCATCGTTTCCGGGCGCCGGGACAGAAGCAGCGCCGCGCTTCCGTTTTTGCAGATTTTCCGCAGAACGTCCGAAAGACGATCCATTTCCTGCCGTGTGAAAACAGCGTCCGGCTCGTCCAGCACCAGGATGTCTCTTTCCTGCAATACCATGCGCAATATTTCAAGCCACAGCCAATCCGCCCGGGTCATTTCCTCCGCCCGAAGGGACAAATCCAGCGGAATGCCATACCGCTCGCACAGCTCCGGGGCTTCCTGCTTTACATCGCGTTTGCTTAGTTTCCCGCCGGGAGCGTACTCGGAGCCCAGCAGCAAATGATCGATCAGGCTCAGCCCGGCCACATACGGGTTTTCCTCTCCGGCGCAGCCAATGCCCCAGGTGGCGGCAATGCGCGGATTCCTCAAAACCACATCCTGCGATTCGATCTGAATACCTCCGCTGTCAGGAGCGCACTCTCCGCCCAGCATACGGGCCAAGGCCGTTTTCCCCGTCCTGCTCTCCCCCAGCACCCCATGGATTGTACCTTTTTCCAGCCGCAGGCTGAAATCAGCGATGCCCGGGGAATTCCCGAACCGCTTGGAAATATGCAGCATCTCCAAGGCCGGTTCGCCGGTTCTTTTTTCACTCATGTTATCCAAAACCTGCTAAAGCGGGGCGAAGCAGCTTCGCCCCGCTTTCTGTTTTCTTTTATCGCTTGCCCGGGTCGTAGGGAATGCCTTCCGCCTTGGGAGCGCGGGAGCTCTTGGAGGTGAAGGCCAGCACGATCAGGGTGATCACATAGGGCAGCATCCGGTAAATGTTGGTGTTGATGTTCAGTTCCTTCAGCCTGTAGATACCGTCCCCGTTGATATCCAGCGTGGAATAGGACGCGGCAACGCATTTGAACAGGCCGAACAGCAGCGCGGCCAGGCAGATGTTCAGCGGCTTCCAGTTGCCGAAGATCATCACGGCCAGGGCCAGGAAGCCGAAGCCCGCCACGTCGCCGTTGGCGGAACAGTTGGCGGTGGTGAGCACATACACGAAGCCGCCCATGCCCGCCAGCGCGCCGGAGATCACGGTGCCCGCGTAACGCATGCCGATCACGTTGATACCCAGGGACGCGGAGGCCTGGGGGTTTTCACCGCAGGAGCGCAGCCGCATGCCGAACCGGGTCTTGTACAGGATGATGGACATGACCACGAACACCAGAATGCAGATGTAGGTCGCCACGTAGACCTTGTCCACGAAGGTGGAGCCCAGGAAGTTCATGTTCTCCTTGCGGCCGTAGCCAAACATGGATTTTTTCAGCATGAACCAGCTGGCCGCGTCGCCCTTGAACATGTTCAGGGTGTTCTGGTTGGCGATGATGCGGATGAAGAACAGCACCACGGCGGGAGCCAGCAGGTTCAAGGCGGTGCCGCCGATGGTCTGGTCAGCCTTCAGGTTGATGGCGGCGAAGGCCAGCAGCAGGCTGAACATCGCGCCCATGGCCGCGGCGAAGAGCATCGCCAGGAAGCAGAAGCCTTGCAGTGCCCAAATGTTCGAGGCGGTATACGCCGCTTCAAACCAGCCCCATTCCTGCACCGTGCGCACGAACAGCACGCCCATGAAGGAGCCGAAGATCATGATGCCTTCCAGCGCCAGGTTGATGATGCCGCTGCGCTCCGCGAACACGCCCGCCAGGGCGACCAGCATCAGGGGCACCGCGTACACCAGGGTTTGACGAATCAAAAACGGCATTACTTGTCCACCGCCTTTCCTTTGCGCAGCTTGCCGATCCACATTTTGATCACCAGCATGAACGCGGACAGGTACACGATCACGGCGATAATCACGTTGGTAATGTATTCGTTGTAGGCCGTCAGTTCCGTCAGCTTCTGGCCGCAGATCTGCAGCATGGACATAAAGACGGCGGAGAACACCACGCCCAGGGGATTGTTGATGGCCAGCAGGGCCACGGGGATGCCGTTGAAGCCCTCGGCGGGCAGGGACTGGTAGGTGTTCCAGAAGAACTCCGTGTTGCCGGACAGGTAATACAGCGCGCCGCCGGCCGCGGCCAGAGCGCCCGCCATGGCCATGGTGAGCACGATGTTGCGCTTATCCTGGATACCGGCGTAGCGCGCGGCGTAGCGGTTCGCGCCGCAGGCCTTGAGCTGGTAGCCCAGGGTGGTCTTGGACAGCAAGATATAAATGACGATGGCAATCAGGATCGCCACCAGGATGCCGCCGTTGACCTGGCTGCCGGAGAAAATGGCGTCCAGGCCCATCTTGCCCGTGGCGACGCCGCCGCGGGAAGCCACCAGCTGCGCGCCTTCGGGGATGTTCGCGCCCACGGTGGAGCGCACGCCGTCGATCACCACGTCGTTGAGGATGGTGGAGGTCTTGTAGATATAGCCGGACTTGGTGCCTTCCAGCACGTTTTTGAGATTGCTCACATCAAAGATCCACGTGACTGCGTTGGCGGCGATCCAGTTGGTCATGATGCAGGCCAGCACTTCGTTGATGTTCAGGTAAGCCTTGAGGAAGCCGGGAATCGCGCCCCAGCAAGCGCCCGCCAGCATGCCCATGAGCAAAGCGATGATCCACACCAGCCAGGCGGGGACCACATTGGTGGGCATAGACAGGGCCACAAACAGGCTGGCCGCAGTGCCCGCCAGATACTGGCCCGAAGCGCCGATGTTGAACAGGCCCGCCTTGTTGCCAAGGGCCACGCTTAAGCCCGTCATGATGAGCGGCACCGCGCGGAACAGCATGTTGCCGAAGGAGGCGGAGTTGAAACCGAAGGTCAATGCGCCGGAGGCGTCGCGCCCAGTTGCGAACAGGCCGGCCACCACCAGGCGGATGCCGTCCCAGGCGCCCGCGATGCCCAGGGTAGGATTCGTCAGGCCCACGATCAGGATGATCACGCCGCCCGCCAGAATGCCGACCAGGATGGCTACCAGCGAGGCCAGCACGCTGCGGACGCCCGCTTTATCGAAAAACGATTCTTTCTTCATGCCGACGCCTCCTTCTTGCGATCCTGACGCTTCGCGCCCGCCATGTACAGGCCCAGTTCTTCCACCGTGGTTTTCTTCGGGTCAAGCTCGCCCACGATCTCGCCTTCGTACATGACCAGGATGCGGTCGGACAGGTTCATGACCTCATCCAGCTCCAGGCTCACCAGCAGCACGGCTTTGCCCGCGTCCCGCTGGGCCACGATCTGGCGGTGGATGTTTTCAATCGCGCCCACGTCCAGGCCGCGGGTCGGCTGCACCGCCAGGAGCAGGGGCAGGTCGCGGTCGATTTCCCGGGCGATGATGGCCTTCTGCTGGTTGCCGCCGGACATGGAACGGGCGATGGTGACGGGGCCCTGACCGGAGCGCACGTCGTATTCCTCGATCAGGCGCTCGGCATACTTGCGGATGTCGCCGAACTTGATGAAGCCCATATGCTGGAACCGTGGCTGCTCAAACGTTTGCAGCACAAAGTTCTGTTCCAGGTTATAATCCAGCACCAGGCCGTGCTTATGCCGGTCTTCGGGGATATGGCTGATGCCCGCCTCGCTGCGCTTGCGGATAGACGCGTGGGTAATGTCCACGCCGTTTATCTCGATCTTGCCGCCGGTACACTTTTCCAGGCCGGAAAGGCCGAACACCAATTCGGACTGGCCGTTGCCGTCGATGCCCGCGATGCAGACGATTTCGCCCTTGCGCACCTCGAAGCTGACGCCCTTTACCGCGTCATGCTTGTACAGGCGGGAGGCTACGTGCATATCGGTGACTTTCAGCACCGTTTCGCCGGGCTGTGCGGGGGCCTTGTCCACCACCAGCTGCACGTCGTGGCCGACCATCATGCGGCTCAGCTCCGGCGCGGTGGTTTCTTTCGTGTTCACGGTGCCCACGTAGCGGCCCTTGCGCAGCACTGTCACGCGGTCGGACACTTCCATGATTTCGTTCAGCTTATGGGAAATGAACAGAATGGACTTGCCTTCCTTGGCCAGTCCCTTCATGATCTGCATCAGCTCCACGATCTCCTGGGGCGTCAGCACGGCGGTGGGCTCGTCGAAAATCAGGATTTCGTTATCGCGGTACAGCATTTTCAGGATTTCCACGCGCTGCTGCATGCCGACGGTAATATCCTCCACCTTGGCGTCCAGGTCCACGGCCAGGCCGTACTTCTTGGACAGCTCCTCCACCTTTTTCCGGGCCTGCTTGCGCTGCACGAAGCCCAGCTTGGTGTCCTCCGCGCCCAGGATGATGTTGTCCAGCACGGTGAAAACCTCGATCAGTTTAAAGTGCTGGTGCACCATGCCGATGTGCAGGGCGGTGGCGTCGTTGGGGTTATTGATCTTGACAGGCTTGCCGTCCTTGCGGATCTCGCCCTCCTCCGGCTGATACAGGCCGAACAGCACGCTCATCAGCGTGGATTTGCCCGCGCCGTTTTCGCCCAGCAGAGCGTGGATCTCGCCCCGGCGCAATTGCAGCGTGATGTCGTCGTTGGCCTTGATGCCGGGGAATTCCTTGGTGATATGCAGCATCTCGATCACATAATCATTTTCGTGATCCAAGCGCATTCATCCCCTTTCCTTTTGCCTTTGGCTACGCACTTTACAAGAAAAGCAGGAAGGGCGCGAAGCCCTCCCTGCGAAGATCAGGCGAGATTACTGGATGTAATCCACAGTCACGTTGTCCCAGGGGCCCTTCACATTGGGATCGCCTTCGGCAGCCTCATTGTCGATCACCAGCGCGCCGGACACGATATCAGCCATCATGGCATCGTAATCCGCGGCGGTGAAGCTCTCGAGCTTGGAGGTTTCCATGGGCAGGCCCACAGCGTTTTCAGCAGCGCCCAGAGTGATCACGCCGGGTTCCCAGGTGCCGTCGAACACCTTGGTCAGCGTCTGATAAGCGCCTTCCTGAACGCCCTTGAGCGCGGAGATGAGCACGGTATCGGACAGGAAGGACTGGTCAGAGTCCACGCCGATGACGAAAGCGTCGTTGGCGGAAGCGGCGGCGGTGATGGAGTCAAACATGGGGCCGCCGCAGGCGAACACGATTTCGGTGCCGGTTTCGTACCAGCCGGAAATCAGGGTCTGCAGTTCGGCGGAAGCGGAGAAGGCAGCGCCATAAGCCCAGCTGAATTTGATTTCAACGGTCTTGCCCAGCTTCTTGGCCGCGTCGTTCGCGCCCTGGATGAAGCCGTAGCCGTAACGGCAGCAGGCAGGATTGGTGCCGCCGCCGCCGCCGGAGAAGCCCAGCTTTTCAAAGCCGTCCATCACGACCGCGTAGCCGGCCAGGTAGCCGCACTGCTCTTCCTTGTACACAACGCCCACTTCATTGTCCAGGCCCATGGCCCAGCCGTCGATGAAGATGAACTTCACATCGGGATATTCCTTCGCGGCCTTTTCCAGCGCGGTGCCCTGCATGAAGCCGGCGCAGACGATGGCCTTGGCGCCCGCTTCGGCGGCGGCCTTCATGGCGTCGTAACGGTCGTCGTCAGTGGCAGCGGAGTCGTTGGCGGGCTTGTAATACTTGTAGCTCATGCCGTTGTACTTGTCCTTCAGGTCGCCCACGTCGGTGACGAACGCGATTTCATATTTGCCGTCCGCGGAAGTCATGTTGTCTTCGACGTCATCGGGTTTGACAGCTTCGGCCAGGGCGCTGAACGCGCTCAGGCACAGAGCCAACGCCAGGAAAAGAGCCAGAAACTTTTTCATGGATCTTGCCTCCCAAATATAAATTCGATACGCTCTCGCGCCATCTGCGTATATTATAACAAATGTCCGGCACAAATGCAATCAATTTGTCATAAACGGCCAAAATTTAAGATTTTCTTAAAAAAGACGCGCGATCATTCCTGCGTTTCCCGCATCGCTTTCAAGCAGTCCTTCAGCCGCTTCTGGCTCACCACCCGGTAGCAGGGCTGATAGGCCAGGCGGTAGGCGTCGGAGTGGTGCACGGCGGGACAGGACTTGGGATACTTCGTCAGAAAAATGTCCAGCAGCACGGGCTCAAAGGGCGTTTCGTCCTCCTCCGCCAGTTTTTGAAGGGCATGAATGCCGGAGATGAATTTCTTTTTGTCGCCTTCCGTGCCGTTCGCCGTTTCCAGAAACAGCCGGAGAATGGCCTCCGCCGGGATGCTCTTTGCCTTGCAGGGTCGCAGGTTCAGGCGGCACAGGCCGTTGCCGATGGATTCGTACAACGTTTCCCCCGGCAACGGCTCCCCCGCCCCTGCCAGCTCCTGCTGTAAAAAAGCAAACGCTTTCTTTTCGTCGCGGATCAGATGCCCCGGCCCGAACGCATGCTGATAGACCAGCTTTACCGCGTCCTGGGGTTCCATTTTCGGATACCGGTCAAAGTGCTGTAATAACACATCTTCAAGCATCATTCTGCCTCCTGTCAAAGTCATATTCCACCCGCGTCAGCTCCAGCCCGCAGGCCGGGGCGGTAACGCCCAGGTCCAGGCGGTTCTTGCTTTCCAGCGCCCGGGCGATGCAGTCCTCCGGCAGCCTGCCGTGGCCCACGTCGATGAGGGTGCCCGCGATGATGCGCACCATGTTATACAGAAAGCCGTTGCCATGCACCCGCAGGGTGATTTCCGTGTCCTGCCGCTGAATATCAAAAAAGTCAATGGTGCGTACGGAGGTTTTCGCCTGGCCGCCCGCGGCGGCGAAGGCGATAAAGTCATGGGTGCCAATCAGCGGCAAAGCGCAGCGGCGCATGGCCTCCGCGTCCAGCCATACGGGTACATGGGCGGTGCAGTTCCGCAGGATGGCACTGGCGTGGGCCGCGTTGTGGATGCGGTAGGTGTACAGCTTCCCCACCGCCTGAAACCGGGCGTGAAAATCGTCGGGCACCCGCCGCCCTTCCGTCACCCGGATGTCCGGGGGCAGATACCGGTTCAGCACGAACGGATACTTCTCCGGCGGGATGGAGGAGCAGGTGTCAAAATGCGCCCGCTGGCCCAGGGCATGCACCCCCGCGTCCGTGCGGCTGGCCCCGGTCACGCGCACAAACGTCCCCAGGGCTTTTTGCAGCGCCTTTTCCAGTTCGTCCTGAATGCTGGGCCCGTTGTCCTGGTACTGCCAGCCCACATACGCCGTGCCGTCATAGCTGACGGTGAGCAGAATCCGCTTTTGTTCCATGGCTCATCCTCCCCGGAACATCATAACCGGTCAGGGGCAAATAATCAAGAGCAAAAAGAAAAAGTCCGCGAATCACAAAAAAGAAAAAGACCGCGAATCGCAGCCCTTTTCTTTGAACGCACGGAGTCCCAAGATGCCGCTGTCCTCTATTTTTTCACCCGCTATGTTAAGCAGGCCGGCACCCGACGGAAGCTTTCTGCCGTCCCCTGGCGTGCAGAGCACGGGGGCATGACATCCGGCCTCCTGGCCCAGGTTCCGATTTATGAAATGTGGGTAAAAACAGAAAACTGGCGAACACCCCAGGAGCATCCTTACAGACTCTATTATATGCGGAAGCGCTGCCGTTGTCAAGGTACTGCGGCCAATGTTTTTCATAAAACGGGAAAAAAACCGCAAAAAACGACAAAAACCGTTCACAGTCCCTTACTGGTTTTCCTGCTTTTCCACCTTCTCCTTCTGGATATAGCTGTAGCGTCCGTTCAGCCAGGGCGCGCCGTTGTACACGCCGTAGGCGTCGCCGAACAGCTTATAGGTGGAACCCACCTGCCAATGGTCGTAGGTGTAGTTGGTGAGGGTCACGCAGCGCCCGGAGCCGTCGGTGAGCTCGAACACGGCCATCTGCGGGTTGGGCGAAAGGATTTCCTTGCAGGTGGCGTCCACCTGGTAAATCTGGGTGTTGGCGATGCGCCTGTCGGAATTGTTCAGGTAATCGGTGTACTGGTCTTTCATGCTCCAGGCTTTGCGGGTGTAAATATCGGCGATGGGAATGTAGTACACCTCATGCTCCACGATGCTGGGCTCGTACCCCGGCGCGGAGGCGACGATCTTGATCGTGTTGTAGCCGATTTTATCGAAGACCGCTTCAAAGGAAAAGTTGCCCTTCGTGGCAAGCTCGGTGGTATCCAGGTTCAGGTAAGGCGTTTGAATGTCGATCGTGGCCCAGGTGAGGGTGGAACCGCTGATTTTCATATGCGGCTCATACCATTCCCCCGTTTTTTCGTCCTCCACCCGGGACGGAGAATAACGGGTGGCGATATCGGCGGCGAGGTCCAGGCGAATCTGCTGCTTCGGACGGTAGATGTTGATCGTTTCCGTTTTTTCGCGGCAATACTGGGCGCGGGTGGTGATCACGAACAGGTTATCGCCGTTCGGCTGCACCTGGGCGTTGAAGGTGATGAGGCCGTCCGTATTGTTCACCAGGTCGGAAAAATCCTCTTTGTTGATGGTAACGGAGCTGTTTCTCGCCACGCGGAACTGGATCTCATACAGCTGGCGGTACGTGGTGGCGGTGGGAGAGGAAGGGCTGACCAGCTCCAGCGTGGATTCCGGCACGTCCACCTGGAAGGTGATCTGCTCCATCTGTTTCTGCTCTCCGGCGCTGGTGCGCAGATAAGGCGTCACAGTGGCGGTGACGGATTCCTCGGTGATATTCTTCATATGCTCGTACCATTTATAATCCGCCACTTCGATGGTCGCGTAGCCGCCCACCACGGGATAGGAGGCTTTCAGCTCCGTGATCCAGTAGGACTGCCCTTCCTCGCCGGGTATCTTGATGATATGGGCGGGCATTTCATTGAGGATGGAAGGCGTGATGATGGTGTTTTCTTTCAGGGACTCGGCGATCTGCTTGGCGCGGTAGGGCTGATACAGCTTATCATAGAATAAAAAACCCAGCGCGGCCACGACCAGCACGGCGGCGATGATTTTGCCGAACCTGCGAAGGAAGCTGTGTTTATACAGCCTGATCTTGTTTTTCCGGCGCTTGCGCTTGAAGTTATCGATGGAGCCCATGCCCGGTTCGGGAAACGCGGCTTCGTCATAGCCGATCACCCGGCTGGAAGACACGGGAATGGCGTCGGGCCGCACGTCGCCTTCCACCTCCACGCCGTCGCGGGTGTAGGAGGCATACTGCGGCACGGGAAAGGTTTCCCGGCCGTTCAGCGTATGGGCAATCCGAGAGGAGGGGACAAAGCCCTGCCTGGCGCTGTTTTCGCGCAGCTTGCGCTGCTCTTCCTCTCCGCGGCGCTTGCGGGCAGCCAAATCCTTCATATCCCGGGCCAGCTTATCCCGGCTGTCCTCAGCGGCGGTGGCGTTTCCGGCATCGTCAATCTGAATATAAACCTTCGCCGCGCCGCCCTCGGGCATCTGCGGCTCGCTGTTTTTCTGTTCTTCCGCGGTCAGGACTGGCAGTTCCGCGCCGCATTTCATGCAATGGGGAAAAGAAGCGCGGTTCCATTGACCGCAATTGGGGCATCTCATCCGGTGACCTCCTGGGCCGTTTCGTGTTCACGCCCTGCAAAGGGCATGATTCTTTTACTATTTCGCAATTGATTCATAAAATCCTGCCGGACGATATTTTTTTACAATTTGAAAAGCCGCCGCGCTTTCGCGCGGCGGCCGGTGAATCAAGGATGATTCAATTATTTGGCGTTGAAGGTATCCAGCAGGCCCTGCCAAACGGGGGTCTTGGTTTCGAGCAGTTCTTCGGGAGTGCTGCCGCCCAGGTTCCACAGGTAGTCCTGGCCTTCCACGTCGTTCACGGAGCCGAGGTACAGCACCTTGTCGGAGGAGCAGTGTTCGGGCTCACGCAGCATGGCGTAGGTTTCCAGCACGGCGCGCTCGTCGGTGTAGTTCAGCTTGTTGCCGACCCAGCCGTATTCATCGTCGTAGCCGGGAGTGGCGGAAGACCACAGCTTGTAGATGTAGGCCAGCTTGCCGACGGTTTCAGCGTCGTACACGTTGGGGATAACGGTCACGTTATCGGACACAACGTTGGTGTAAGTGGTGCCCTTGGGGCCGACGGGGAAGGCAACGCAGCCCCAGTCGTCCGCCATGTCAGCCATTTCGGAATTGTCGTTGAAGCCGCCGTAGGTCTGATACATATAGAAGCCGCAGAAGCCCTGCTTCCAGGCATCCTTGTAGTAGTCCCAGGAGCCGTCAGCGGGCTGCTGGTAGCCGTAGGTGTTCCACACGTCCTTGGCCCACTTCAGGGCTTCCAGGGTGTTGTCGCTGCCGGCGGCGATGACGAGCTTGCCGTTTTCATCGCTGTCGAAGAAGCAGCCGCCGTTGGCGAACACGGCCACGCGGTACATATCCACGTTGGAGCCGGTCATGCCGTAGATGTCGATGATGCCGTCGTTGTCGGTATCCTTCTGGATCTGCTTGAGCAGGGTCTCGAAGGCTTCCCAGGTCCAGGTGCCGTCCGCCTGCATGTCATAGATGGTGTTCCAGTCGATGCCGGCTTCTTCCAGGACGCGCTTGTTGAAGTACAGGCAGGCGCGGGGTTCGGAGTTGCCGGTGGACACGCCGTAAACCTTGCCGCCAACGGTCATGAAGTCCACGGTGGCCTTGTTCCAGTGTTCGTCGGTCATGTCGACCAGGTCGTTTTCATTCCAGGCCGCGAAAGCGCCCTGAGCCATGGGGCCGCCCACGAAATCCGGGGGCAGGATGTAGAGGCGCAGAGAGCCGTCGGGCGCGCCGAAGAAGTTGACCAGCTGGGAAGCATTGCTGCCCCAGTCGCCGTCGGCGATCTGCTCGATTTCGCAGTTGTAGGTCTTCATGATCCAGTCACGATAGTCGTACTGGGCCTGTTCTTCTTCGTTGGGGTTTTCCTTGCGGGCGGAGGAAGCAGTCCAATAGTCATGGATCCAAATCTTGGCGCCGCCAAAGTCGATGCCGGGCACGACTTCGGGATAGCCTTCGGGGGTTTCTTCGGCCAGGGCGGGGATGCAGCAAGCCAGCATCATCGCGGCCAGAAGCAGAGCGAGCAGTTTCTTCATGATGTTGCCTCCTATGAAAATGTTGTATTTTCCACGCGCGCTTTTCGCTTCCGCGCAAGAAACGCGCATAGAGACGGATTCAGGGGGGAACGGACGCCGGCGCATATTCTGCCCGCTGCGTACCGTTCACAGCGTAACTTATTATAGCATGTTTTGGGAAAAAATCAACCGTCTAAGCAGAATTTGTCTTTCAAAATGTCCCTATGTACACTTTTTGTCGCTTTCGGCGCTTTACTCCTTGGAGCCGGACATGGCGATGCTCTGCACGAAGGTTTTCTGCGTGAAGCAGTACAGGATCACCAGCGGGATGCAGCACACCAGCACGCCGATGGAAATCAGCTGCTGCTGGCGGCCGGCGGGCACGATGATGGGCTTGGAAGCGTCGCTGGAGAAGTAGCGGCTCATGCGGCTGACGATGGTGCTCAGCTCGGTGGAGTACAGCGGACGGGTGGAGGTGGTGAGGAAGTTGCGGGTATAGAACAGGTCCGTCCACTGCCACACGAAGGAGAACAGGAAGCAGGACAGCACGGTGGGCATGGCGTCGGGCAGCATGATCTTGACGAAGGTGTGCATGGTGTTGCACCCGTCCACATACGCCGCTTCCTCCAGGGACTTGGGAATGCCCTTGAAATACTGGCGCAGCATGTAGATATACAGGCCGTCCTTTAAGCCCATGCAGGTGGCGCTCATCAGCGCGTAAGGCGCCACCGAGCCGCGCAGGTTCAGGGTGTTCCCGGTGAGCAGCTTGAAGATGCCTAAGATATCAAACTGCGCAAAGTAGGTATACAGGGAGGTCTGCATGGTCTTGGGCGGAATGACGATCAGCATGACCACACAGGCAAACCAGAACTTCTTCAGGGGGAAGTCGTACCGGGCGAAGCCGTAGCCCACCAGCGTGCAGGCGATCACCTGGAGCACAGAAACCAGCAGGC
>CADBCX010000127.1 GCA_902793245.1 uncultured Eubacteriales bacterium
GCAGGGCGGAACCGTGTACCATCACGGCTTTGACAAGAAGGTTGTCAGCGATAAGGAATGGCAATACGACGCCTGGTTCTCCGCCCCCACGGCCTGCTACGTGATCGAAAAGCCGATTCCGGGCTACCAAACCAAGTATGTCAACGTGGGCATTTATGAGCACATAACCGACCGCTGCTGCGACGGCGGCACCATCATCAACAAAAAAATCCCCAAGACCGGGGATAACGCGCCCCTGGCCCTCTGGGCCGGGATGGTCGCGCTGGGGGCCGTCGGCCTCACCGCGGTGCTGGTGATCGGCAAAAAGCGGAAAGCCAACCAATAACAAAACAAACAGAGCGTCCTTCCGGGCCCGGAAGAACGCTCTGGCTGTTATTGCAATCCTTTTTCCCGGTCATAAGCCTGCCACAGCGGGGCGTAGATACTCACGGCCAGCTCGTGCTCCTGCAGGGTGCGGCTGAAATGCAGCTCGCCTGTATCGGGGTCCTTGGAGCAGAAATACAGATATTCATCCTGGACATACTGCTCGTCCGGATACAGCGCCGCGCGGATCGCCGCGGGCGAGGGGGAGCAGATGGGGCCCAGGGGCAAACCCTTCATGAGGTAGGTGTTATAGGGCGAATTGACCTTCAAATCGCTGTCGGTCAGGGCCATGCGCTTGACGCCGCTGGCGTATTTCACGGTGACATCGCTGCCCAGGTTCATATTTTTCTTCAGCCGGTTATGGAATACGGCGGAGACCTTGGCGAAGTCGGCGGTCTTGGCCTCCTTCTCAATCATGGAAGCCAGGGTGAGCACCTCGTCCATGGTCATTCTCAACTGCTCCGCGCGGACATGGTATTCCTCGTTGAACACCGCTTCCGTCTGGCTCAGCAGCTTGCGGATCACATCCTCCGCGGTGGCCGTGGTATAGATCTCATATGTATCAGGCGCAAGATACCCTTCCAGCGCATACTGCCTCAGCGTGACGTTTTGGGACGCCAGCACGTCAGCCACATAATAGTATTCTGAGAACGACGTGCCGGCCTTGCACAAGCCCAGGAAGACCTCCTCGTTCTCGATCACCTTCTGCTCCGCCAGGTACGCCGCAATGTCCCGCACCGTCCATCCGGGGATGATGGTGATGTTCCGGGTGATGGGATTGCCGTCGCCGGTGGTAAGCAGTTCCATGATCTGCTGCATGGTCATGGCGCGGTTCACTTTGTATTCGCCCGCCTGGATCTTCTGCCCATAGCCCAGGAAATCCGCCACATATTTGAACACCGTGCGGTTATGAATCAGCCCGGCTTCCTCCAGGTTGTTGGCGACCCGGGTCAGGCTGCTGCCGGAGGAAACCACAAAGGTGATTTCGTTTTGATCCGCGGCGTCCACAGGGGCGAGGTAATTTCGGTTCACCCAGTTCCAGACGCCCATCACCACGCCGCCCATCACCACCGCTACGCACAGCGCAACCAGCAGCGGCCGCAGCACCGTCCACAGCCAGCTGTACCAGAACACGCCGTATTCCCGTTCCTTGTGCAGTTCTTCGGGCGTATAATCCCGTTCTTCCTGATTTCTGTTCAACCTGTCCTCCTGCTATCGTCACCTGCCGGGCATGGGGATTTCCATGCCGGACGCCCGGGTGAGGGTTTCAAAGATTTCAGCCATCATGCGCTGCATCTTCATTTCCGCCATCAGGAAGCCCGACGTGCGGCTGTCAGCGAACAAAAGCATATTCAGGGAATTGAAGCGCTGGGTCTCCTCGGCGTCGATCCCCTGGCCGGAAAGCAGGCGCATCTGCATGCCGGTTTGCAATTTGCGGTACTCCTGAATCAGCGCCTTGATGCCCGCGTCCTCGTCAATTTCCTTTTTCAGCTGGATGTATTCCCGGTATTCCGGGCTTTCCTGTATGGCCTGGGCCAGCAGCTTCGCCGCGTCCATTGCCTGCATAGTGTTCCCTCCGATCATGATAACGATACGCCGGAACGCATTCTTCCCGCCCGTTTCGCGTTCCAACCCATTATAACAGGAATTCCCGCCTTTGAAAAGGGAAAAACTTTTTCCGCCGCCATTTACAATAAGCCACCGTATATGGTATACTTGCATCGTTCGATCACAAAATGGACTGAATTAAGGAGGGAACCCCGTGCCGTTCATTCACACCCGCGTGAACCGTCCCATCTCCAGCGAAGCGGAAAAAGCCATGGCGAAGCAGCTGGGCGACGCCGTCACCCTGCTGGGGAAAAGCGAAAACTGGCTGATGCTGCAATTTGAGGACAACTGCCGCATGTATTTTAAGGGCGACTGCGCCAAGCCCCTGGCTTTCGTGAACGTGAAGCTCTACGGCAAAGCGGACGCGGAAACCTACCAGCGCTTCACCGCCGAAGCCACCCGCATCCTGGGCAGCGTCCTGTCCGTGCCCGCCGACGGCGTGTACGTGGAATACGAGGAAACGGAGCATTGGGGCTGGCAGGGGGAAAACTTTTAGCGTGGAACGGGCTGCTCTCGGGAGCGGCTCTTTCTTGTTGAAGGGGAGCTGTTTACGCAATGCTCTGTTGTAAGATACTATTGCTAATCCGAGAGAAAAAGACGAGAGTACAGAGTGCAGAGTACAGAGTGCAGATGATATAGTGAACATGCTGCGGAATCCAAAATGGATCGACAATATAAATCTGAACTCTGTACTCTGAACCCTGTACTCTCGTTCTTCATTAAAACTCTTTCATCCAAGACTAACCTGTACCATTGGGGGAAGCAAAATCATGCAGACTGTACTGATCACCGGCGGTTCCCGGGGCATCGGGGAAGCGATGGTGCGGCTGTTCTCGGAAAAAGGCTGGCGCGTGGCGTTCACCTACCTGACCAGCGAGGAAAAGGCCCTGGCCCTCAGCCGGGAAACCGGGGCCCTGGCCCTGCGCTGCGACGCGAAAAGCGAAGGGGACACAGCAGCCATGGCGGAAAAGGTGCTGAAACAGTTTTCCCACCTGGACACCCTCATCTGCAATGCGGGCATTTCCTACACAGGTCTTTTGCAGGACATGACCGTTTCCCAGTGGGACGAGCTGTTTGCCGTCCACGTGCGGGGCGCGTTCCTGGCGACGAGGGCCTTCCTGCCCGGCATGATTTCCCGGCAGCGCGGCAGCATCCTCTATATCTCCTCCATGTGGGGCCAGACGGGCGCGTCCTGCGAGGCGGCGTATTCCGCCTGCAAAGCCGCGCTGATCGGCCTGGGGAAAGCGATGGCAAAGGAAGCCGGACCCTCCCATGTGCGGGTGAACGTCCTCTGCCCCGGCGTGATTGAAACGGACATGCTCCGGGAATACTCCCAGGAGGACTTGCGAGCGCTGGCGGACGAAACGCCGCTCATGCGCCTGGGCACGCCGGAGGACGTGGCCCGCGCCGCGCTGTTCCTTTCCTCTGAAAGCGCGTCGTTCATCACCGGCCAGGCGTTGGGCGTAAACGGCGGATTTTTGATTTAAAAAGCCTGCCGTTTATTCACCGTTTCTTGCAGGGGAACCTGAAATAATCACCATTTTTTTGCTGTTTTTTACAAAAAGAATCAATTATCGTCTTTCCCCTTTCCAGAATCGATAAAATCATGTATAATAGAACCGTCCATCGTACCAGCGCATATTTTTAAAAAGGGGTGCTGCGGCATGAACAGTTTTCTGACAGAGTGGGACTTGAAGAGTATCCCCGTGGGGCCGTTGGGGCTGATCGCCATGGCGGGCTGCGAGGAAATGGGCAACAAGGTCAACGGCTGGCTGAAAAAATGGAATTCCCTCCAGGAATCACAGGACGAAGAATTCTACACCATGCCGGGACTGAACCGCGATTCCTTCCTCATTAAGACCTACTGCCCCCGCTTCGGTACCGGCGAAAGCAAGGGCGTTGTCAAGGAGAGCGTGCGCGGATACGACATCTACATCATCGTGGACGTATGCGCCTACAACAAAACCTTCAAAATGTACGATATGGAAGTGCCCATGTCCCCCGACGACCACTTCCAGGATCTCAAGCGCGTGATCGCCGCCATCGGCGGCAAGGCCAAGCGCATCAGCGTGATCATGCCGATGCTGTATGAGAGCAGGCAGCATAAGCGCTCTTCCCGCGAAAGCCTGGACTGCGCCCTGGCGCTCCAGGAACTGCAAAACTACGGCGTGACCAACATCATCACCTTCGACGCCCACGACCCGCGCGTGGCCAACTCCGTGCCGCTGATCGGGTTTGAAAACGTGATGCCCACCTACCAGATGATCAAAGCCCTCACCCGCACGGAAAAGGGCCTGCGCATCGACAAGGACAACATGATGGTGGTGGCCCCCGACGAAGGCGCCATGCAGCGCAACATCTTCTATTCCTCCGTGCTGGGGCTGGACCTGGGCATGTTCTACAAGCGCCGGGACTACACCACCGTGGTCAACGGCCGCAACCCCATCGTGGCGCACGAATACCTGGGTGCTTCCGTGGAGGGCAAGGACGTGATCGTGGTGGACGACATGATCGCCTCCGGCGAATCCATCCTCGACCTGTGCAAGGAGCTCAAGGCCCGCAAGGCCAACCGCATCTTCGCCATCGCGACCTTCGCTTTCTTCACCAGCGGCATCGAGGACTTCAACAAGGCTTACAACGAGGGCTTCCTCACCAAGGTGGTCTCCTCCAACCTGACCTACCGCCGCCCCGAAGTGACCGCCGCGCCCTGGTTCGTGGAGGCTGATCTGAGCAAGTATATCGCTTATATCATCGCCACCCTGAACCACGACCGCACCCTGTCCAAGCTGCTCAACCCTTACAACCGCATCAAGAGCCTGCTGGAACGCTACCAGACCGAGCAAACCGCGGAAGGCCTCCGCATGGTGTAAGTTTCATCCATGAATAAAGAACAAGAAAATGCTTTGATCCCCGAAACGGAAGAGCCGAAAAAAACCATGGTGCAGTCCGCGAAGGACTTTATGACCGGCGTGTTCAACCCCCTGAAGGGAAAGGATCTGAACCAGCTGGTGGAGGAATTCACCTCCGAAATGACCTTGGTGGCCGAGGGGCTGAGCGAAGACCAGCAAAAGCTGTTCCGGGAAACCGACAGGCTCAGCGCCCAGCAAACCGAGCTGGAACAGCGCCTGCTGGACGGTCTGCATGACGCCGACGTGGAAAACAAGGAGCTGCGCAAGCAGGTGCAGTCCCTCACCGCGCGGCTGGACAAGGCCGAAAAGCTGATGGCGGATAAGAAACTGAAAAAGTCCGATGGCCTTTTATCCATCATCCGCCAGGCCACCTGGCTGGTCGCCATTTTCAGCGCCGCCTGGGTGATCGTGACCATCATCAAAGCCTTTACATGACCGCAATGGAATCCCGGCAGGATGCGCTCCCGCCGGGTTTTGCATGCCCATTGCATGGCAGAATTGGGCAAATTTATGTCACCAATTTGCAAAACGGCAAAGATGTGGTATAATGAGAATGAGCGTACAGGCGCGTCCTCGGACGCGCCGCGGCGCGTGTCGGCGGCTCCCATGAGGGAAAGACGCCGACCATCATAATATGGGGCAGGAATGAAAACTCGGATCAAGAGGAGGTGCTATCAATGCCTGCTTATGAAGAACTCCTGAAGAAATACTCGAAAAGGAAGAAGGACACCGTGATGGATTCCGTCGCGGCGGGTCTTTCCTATGCTGATAATGTAGCGGTGGATTTCGGCCTGCTGGAAGAGAGCGGGCTGATCGACTCCCTCACCGTCGCGGCTCCCTTCGCGGTGATCGCCATCACGGAACAGATGAAAGTGATTTTAGGCAAAAAAACCGGGCGGGCCGGGTTTGGCGACGCGGTGCAGCGCATGCTGAAGACAGGCGCCGCCATGGGCGTCGGCGCGCTGGCCGGGCTGGCGGGCGGGCCTATTGCCGCCATTCCGGCTTCCATGGGCACAAGAGCGCTTTTGTCCCACTATAAAAGCAAAACCATGCTGGGGCTGCGCGTCCAGGAACGCACCGACCGCCTCCGCGCCCTGAACCGGCAGCGGGAAGAGCGCGCCGCCATGCCGGAAGGCCGCCCCATGCTGCCTGTGGGAATGGCATATCTGGAAACGGTATAAAAGAACGCTGCCACCACGCGCAAGCCAACAGCGCATGCCACGCCTGAAAGGGATGACTGCGCTGTTGTTTTTTCCATTCGTGCTTGATATATTCCGTATTCATGGTAAAATAAAAAGCGCGGTACTGTTTGCCACCGGATGGAAGAAGGACGAAATTCACAGGAAAGAGCCATGCAGTTAGCGGATTTGGCGGCGTATGCCAAGGAAAAATACCAGATTGCCGAGCGCCGGATATGGGAATCTTTCCCCGGCTTCTCGGTACTGAGCGACCCGACCACGGGAAAATGGGCCGCGCTTTTGATTCGCCAATGGGATGAAAATGCGGGCGAGGGAATTGAGCTCTGCGATCTCAGGGGCGGGAATGAACTCGCGTCAGGATTTCCGTTTTCCTTCATCACAAAGCCCTTCCGCATGAAAGGAAACGGTTGGATCGGCGTGCGGTTCGACGAAAGCACGGATGCGAAAGCAGTACAGATTCTTTTTGATTATGCCATGACCCTCGCACGGCAGCCGGGCTATACCGTCGTGCTGGAGGATCGGGCTCCGGCTAAATCCTCCGCCTATCAGGAAACGCCCCTGCCCCATCCGGACCCGGGGCAGGAGAAAAAACGGGCCCCGATTCCCGAACAGATTCATAAAATGCGCCGGCTTTTCGGATATGGCGCCGGGTATTATTACACAGACGAGCGGAAAAAGTTTTACCTCCAAGGCATGTTCATGAAGGATTACGAGGATGACCAGCCCTGGGACGGCGTGGTGGACTCGTATTATGCAACTTACGGACTGCTGAACACCAAGCAGCTGCGGGGCTATTTCACCTGGCGCACGGCGCTTCGGAAAGGCGTTTTTCGCCCCGCCAACGATTGCTTCGTCAGCATCTATCTGAATGAACTGCTGAACCAGATCGGCGCTGAGTCCCCCCGGGACAGCCTGCAAAAAATGCGGGACTTTGAAGAAAAGTATGTGAAAACGGGCTGCGCCGACGAATGGTTCTTGAAAAAAATGCATCGGTGGATGATGGAGTTCGCCATCCTCTACGGCCTGCACCCGGAGGAAGCCCGGCAATACGCCGACCCCGCCATGCTGGCCCGGGATGGGACCATGGCCGTGCTGCGCAGCCCGGAAGAGCACGCGGACGAGGAAGTGTTTTCCGCGCTGCTTTCGGTCGCCAAGGAAAAGCTGACGTTCTCTTCCGTGATGCTGAAATGCCCGAAAGAGGGAAAAGCCCTGTTCTCCAAAGCCTGGAAGCGCGGCTGCGCCGAAACAGGCCTGTGCGGGAAAAACCTGTTTGCCCAGTGCTTCGGGGACATGGCCCCGTTCCCCTGGCGTCCGCTGGCAGGCTCCATGTATTGGGAGAGGCGGAAGCTGGATAAAATCAAGTACCAGCTGAACGCCTGCCGAATCTACCTGTGCAGCAACGGCGAGTGGCAGGTATGCAGCTACGAAACCCTGTATTTTGACCGCGACCGCTTCTTCGGCTTTCTCCACGAAACGGACAGGCAGCTTCGCGTGTATCTCAAGACGGGCCATCCCCTGAAAGAAAAAGCCAGGGAAGCCTGGGCAAAGCCCTTTGTCAGCGCGGTGATCGAGGAGGACAGGCGCGAAAAGGAAGAAGCCGCCAAGCCAAAAATCGTGCTGAACCTGGGCGGATTGGAGCAGATTCGCCGGGACGCCCTGGCGACCCGGGACAGCCTGCTGACGGATGAGGAAAAGCGGGAGATGGCCGAAGCGGAGGAGACGCCCGCCCCTCCCGCACCGGAGATTTCAGGCGCTCCCGCCGTTCCCTTGGACGGGATACAGCTCAAAATGCTGCGGGCGCTGCTGGCGGGAGAATCGGCGGACGGCATCATCCGGGAACACCGTTTGCTCCCCTCCGTGGCGGCGGACGGGATCAACGAAGCGTTTTTTGAGGCAATCGGCGACAGCATTGTGGAAGAAAGCAATGGCAGCCTGACGCTGATGGATGACTATGCAGACGATGTGAGTCGGCTGCTGGGAGGTTCTTAAAGCATGAGCGAAGCGAACAAAAAAGCGCCCCGGCGCATTGCGCAGGCGGTGCTGAATTCCCTGAAGGGCGGCGTGGTGCCCCGCATCGGCCTGCCCTATATCGCGGTGGGCCGGAAGAACGAAATTCAGGCCCTGCTGCACGACGTGGACATTATCGCCGAGGGCGGGGCGTCCTTCCGGTTTATCGTGGGGCGCTACGGCAGCGGCAAGAGCTTTCTTTTGCAGACCATCCGCAACTACGTGATGGATCGCGGCTTCATCGTCTGCGACGCCGACCTCTCCCCCGAACGCCGTCTGCAGGGCACGAAAGGCCAGGGCCTGGCCACCTACCGGGAGCTGATCGGCAATCTGTCCACCAAAACCCGGCCCGAGGGCGGCGCGCTGACGCTGGTGCTGGATCGGTGGATCAGCGCGGTGCAGAGCGAGGCGGCCCAGGAAACGGGCCTTGCTCCCGGCGACCCGGCGCTTACCAAAGCCGTCGATCAGAAGATCAACGCCGTCACTTCCTCCATCAGCGAGCTGGTGCACGGCTTCGAGTTTGCGCGCCTGCTGTCAGCCTATTACCACGCCTACGTGGACGGCGACGACGAAACGAAGGCCAGAGTGACGCGCTGGTTCCGGGGCGAAGACACGCTGAAAAAGGAAGCGAGAGACGACCTGTGCGTGAACATCATCATCACCTAC
>CADBCX010000128.1 GCA_902793245.1 uncultured Eubacteriales bacterium
CAGGGTGGGAACGCTGGTGATGCCGCCGTGCTTTTGGGTGGACAGGCTGGCGGCGGTGCAGGCGAAGCGGACGATTTGGGTCAGTTCTGCTTCCGATAAATCAGCAGGGGATTTTTTGTATTGAAGGAACTGGCTCATGGCGCTGCCGCCGAAGATGTCACCCGCGCCGGTGGTATCAATGACCTGAATGCCGGAGGGACTGTTCACCGTTATTTGATGGGAGGCGGTAACGGCATAGCAGCCCTTGGGGCCCAGGGTGATATAGGCCAGGGAGACGCCGTATTCGTTCAGCAGCTTTTTTCCGCCCTCCTCCGGGGTCAGACCCCACAGGAATTCGATTTCCTCGTCGCTGATCTTCACAATGTCCGCCTGTTTCAGGCTCCACTCGATAGCAGCCTTGGCGTCCGCTTCGTTTTTCCACAGGGGCTTGCGCAGATTGGGGTCCAGGCTGATCAGCAATCCATGGGCCTTGGCCAGTTCGATGGCTTTCCGGGTGGCGGAGGCTGCGGGCTCGTCCGTCAGGGACAGGGTGCCGAAATGGAACACCTTCGCATCCGCGATCAGGCTTTCGTCGATCTCCTCCGGCGTTAAACAGGTATCCGCCCCAGGCTTGCGGGCAAAGCTGAAATCCCGGTTCCCGCTTGCGTCCAGGGAAACGAAGGCCAGGGTGGTGAACTGGTTTTCGTCCGTCAAAACGCCCTTTGTTTCGATCCCGGCGTTTTGCAGCGTTTGGATCAGCAGGCGGCCGAACAGATCATCGCCCACCTTGCCGATCATGGCAGTTTTGCAGCCGTATCGGTTCAGCGCCGCCAGGAAATTGCCCGGCGCGCCGCCCGGATTGGCGGAAAGAACAGGGTATCCGCCTTCGTTGACGGAATGGGGCGCAAAGTCGATCAGCAGTTCGCCCAGGGCCACAACGTCATAGGTTTTCATCGTTCATTCCTCCGAAAACAGGCTGTACTTGGTGATGTCCATTACAGCCTTGCCGTCGGCCTCAAAGCTGATGCCCCGGGCGGTTGGATCGGTCAGGATGGTGGCGGTCATCACCTGCTCGCCGTCGTTGATGAACACCTCGATGCTGAACCGATCCAGGATTACGTGCAGGTGGATTTCACCGTTGTTCTGCGACACCTGGCAGCGGCGCTGGTGGATGTAGGCCCGGCGGGAGCCGGAGAACTTCCGGTCGATCTTCAGCAGGGATTCGTGGGGGCGGAAGCTGAGCATGGAATAGTATTGATCGTCCTGGGCGAATTGCATGATGAATTTCAGGTAAGGGTTCTGGGCATCCTCCGGGCGGATGCGGATATCCATTTCCACGCTGCGGCCCTCGATGCCGTTCAGCATGATCCGATCGCCGACGGCAACGTTTTTATATTCTACCTGGTGACTGCGGTAGAGCGCAAGCTCCCGGATGGGCTGCTGGTACAGCCGGCCATTGCGGATGGACAGCTCCCGGGGCAGGCTCATTTGCCCGAACCACTGCCGGTCCTCGTAGCCCGTGTTTTTGCAGGTGTCCCAGTTTTGCATCCAGCCGATCATCACCCGGCGGCCGTCCGGGGTCAGCAGGGTCTGGGGGGCGTAAAAGTCGATGCCGTAGTCGATGGCCTGGTTGTGTTCCGGGATGAAATGTTTGGTTTCCTCATCGAATGTGCCGATCTGGCACACCGTGCCGTTGCCGTTGTGGTATTCAAAGCCTTCTGGCAGCATATCCTGAGGGCTGACGAACAGCACGTCTTTGCCGTCCAGGGGGAAGAAATCCGGGCATTCCCACATGAGACCGAAGCGCCCGTCGTTTTCCGCCAGGATGCTGACAAAACGCCACCGGAAACCGTCTTCGCTGTCATAAAGCAGCAGCACGCCCCGCTTGTCCATCCTTCGCGCGCCCACCACACAGCGATAGCCGCCTTCCGGCTTGCGCCAGATTTTGGGATCGCGGAAGTCGTAGGGACTCAGACCCTCCGGCAGGTCCTTGGTGTCCAGAACGGGATTCTGGGCGTACTTCTGATAATCCACGCCGTCGCCCACGGCCACGCACTGGGTCTGGAATTCCTTGCCCTTGTCGCCGCCTTCCTTACGCACGCCGGTGTAGAGCAGCAATTGCTTGCCGTTTGGCAGCTCCATGGCGCTGCCGGAAAAGCAGCCGAAAGAATCGTACGGCGCGTCCGGGGCCAGGGCCGCGGGCAGATACGTCCAATGCAGCAGATCATGGCTCACCGCGTGGCCCCAGTGCATGGAGTTCCATTCAGTATCATAAGGATAATACTGGTAAAACAGATGATACTGACCATGATAATAGGAAAAGCCGTTGGGATCGTTCATCCAACCCACCCAGGGCGTCAGATGAAAAATGGGGCGGGCGGAATCGGGGATTTTCCCGCCCGCCTCTTTTTCATACGCCCGAGCAAAGATCAGGCTGTGGTTCATCATGAGGATCATCCTTTATTTCGTGTATTCCCGTAAATCGGTGAAGGTGACGGTGTTGGTTTCCGCGTACAGCCGGATCGTCTTGCCGCTGACGCCGTACAAGCGCACAGTCAGGGAGGCATCTGCCACATAGAAGATGCCCACGGAGCCCTCCTGGATATAGGTGAAGGCGTATTCCTTACCTGCTTCCAATTGTACGTCGGTCTCAGTGATCAGGGTGCTGCCCTCGTTGAACTGCAATTGCAGCTTCTGGGCGGTGGGATCAAGCGTGATCAGCTTATATTTTCCCGCCTGTCCGCTGTAATCGAAGGCCAGGCCGAAGCAGCCTTTGCCGGTGTAGGTGAATTTGCCTTTCAGCAGGAAGCTTTCATAGGCCGTAAAGGCTTCCGTGTAGTTGTACCGGGAACCGGCCTGTACGATCAATTGATCTTCTTCCACCGCCAAATGACGGCGCTTGGCAAACTGATTTGCAATGCTTTCCACAGGCGTCAGCGCCAGATCGCCGTTTTCTTTCTGAATGATCTTCTGCACCGCCAGGTTGCCCGCCCAGCCAGACACCTCAGACGTGGAGGAGGGGGATTCGCTGCGGCGCGCCCAGCCTACCATGAAAGCGCCGTCCGGGCTTTCCACGTGCTTGGCGGCGTAGAACAGCTTGCCGTCCAGCCGCTTGGCTTCGCCGTAGGGGCCGTAGGGCGTGTCGGACATGGCGTACCAGAGGGTGTCGTCCTGGGCGGAATAGGTGAGGTAATACTTGTCGCCCAGCTTGAAGGTGTCGCTGCATTCCAGGTTCCAGAAGCTGCCAACGGCGTTGGTGAAGATCACGCCGTCATAGGTGACGTTGCTGAGATCACCACTCAGCGTGTATTTGAGGATGCGGGCCACGCCGCCCTGGGAGGCGGTGACGGTCAGGGTGATGGTGTCAGTCGCCGCGTCATAATACGCCTGAGGATCGCGGAAATCCCGCTTCTGGCCGATCTCCGCGGGCGGGGTGATATCCCAGCCTTCCACCTTTTCAAACTGGGTGGGGCTGCTGCCCTTGGCCAGCATGATCTTTTCCATGTATTCGTAGGTCTCGGCGGAGGCGTGGCCGGTATAGAAGAACAGGTATTCATCCTTCACTTTCACCACAGACCCGGTGCCTGCCCAGCCGTCCTGACCGCCGCTGCGGGCGGATTCCAGGATGGGCTCGTCGTATTCCGTATAGGTGACAAAATCCTTCGTGGTGGCCAGGTAAATGGAGTGATTGTAACTGTCGCCGCCCTCTTTGAGGTAATAGATGTAATAGGTGCCATCCTCATAGTAGGGCATGGTGTCGCCCACGTAGGGCTGATTGATGCCGTCGACAGCGGGGCGGAAAAAGGCTTTGTATTCGTAGGCCGCTTCCTGGCTGCCGGGGGTGCGCAGGGCGGAAAAGTCCTTGTCCTCCACATCTTCGGCGAAAGGCTCGCCTTCCGCCTTCGGCGCTTCGGTAGCCGCAGGCGCGGCTTCCTTGCTGCCGCAGCCTGCCAGCGCCAGGCACAGAACGCACAGCAGGGCCAGTACCGCGTAGATTTTTGTTTTCATGGATATGCCTCCCGATACAAAGAGCAGGGAGAACGGGAAAGCCATTCTCCCTGCCTTTGTGATTGCAATTACATGACCTGCATCTGATAGATCGTCACGTTACTGAATTCGATGGTCACATCATCCAGCTTGGACAGGGCCTCGGAACCGAACTGGAAGAGCAGTTCAAAGTCCATATCCATGATGAAGGTGTCGGTGGTGGCAAAGCGGAAGGTCTGGAAATCGGTGGTCAGGTCCATGCCCTCGGACACGCGGGGATCCCAGCCGCCCATGGGGTTGAGGAACACGCCGCAGGAAACGGGCTTGTCCGCCTTGGCCGTGATTTCCACGATGTAGTAGCTGTCAGAGGCCAGGGTGAGGGGGTTGCCGCCGAAGCCGCAGATCAGCTTGTTGTGCCAGTCCACAGTGCCGCCGTTGTCGATGCGGTAGAAGAAGCTGCCGTTGTCGGTCCAGATGGTGCCAACGCCGCGGTCGTTGTCCTCGTCCGTGCCGTTGAAGGTCTGCCAGGGATAAGCGGTGTTTTCCTTGTTGGCGGTGGTGGGGCCGAAGGGCATGAAGGCGTCGATGGTCTTCTTGGTTTCCTTGTCGCCTTCCATCTTGCCGAATTCCACGCTGCTGATGGTGATCACGTTGTTGGCCGCGCCTTCGGGGGCGTTGCCGATCTGCAGGCGGATCACGGGGTCATCCACATCGGCTTCCGCCACGAACACGGAGGATACCACAGTATCTTCACCGGCGGAGGCGTTCAGGCCGTTGAAGTTGGCGCGGCATTCCCAGCTGCGCGAGGCGCTTTCCACCAGAGCTTCGCCGCCCTGGCCGTTCTGCGCGTTGATGGTGAAGCGGTAATAATACTTCTGGCCCTTTTCGATCTTAACGTCGCCCAGGCCGATATTGGCTTTCACGCTCCACACGCCGCCGTCAGTGGGATAATTGTCGATGGTGACCACGGCCTTGCCGTCCGCGAAGGAAGCGCTGGCGTTGGCGCCCTCGCTGGCTTCGGCGGTCACGCCTTCATTCTTCGTGAAATCAGCGGTGTAAACGGGCACTTCGTGTTCTTCGCCGGAGATCTCGTACAGCTCGATCTTGTCAATGGTCACGGTGAAATCCGTGGGGGTGGTATCCTCGGCGTTGTCGGGGTTGGGGGTGATCTTGCCCAGGTTGAAGAGCAGCTCGGCGCTGCCTTCAGCGGGGGAGGAGAAGCTCAGCTCCAGGGGAGCCACGGTTTCATTGATGCGCACGTTGAACGCGCCGCCAAAGGTTTCCCAGCCTTCCGCGTTTTCGTTCCGGGCCAGGATGTGGGCGTAGGTGGGCTTGGAGGCCTTGGCCCAGATCTTGATCTTATAGTCAGCCGCTTTCAGGGCATAGCCCGCCTTGGCCAGCTGCACGTCGCCGTCGCCGTTGCCGGGGTTCTGAATGTCGATCACATACGCGCCGTTCTTGAGAGCCGCGGTGGCCTGGGCGGCTTCGCCGATCTTGGCTTCCCAGCCGTGGTTATCGGTCACTTCCACGGTGCTGAAATCGAAGGCTTTGTATATCACTTCTTCGCCGGTCTTCTTGGTGACGGTCAGGGTGGCGTAGTCCTCGCCGGTGACGCCGTTCTTGTCGGTCACAGAGTAAACCAGTTCATAGTCGCCGGGGTTTTCGGGGGTCGCCTTGCCGTTCTTGAAGTTCAGGGCGGGGGTGGCTTCGATCATGATCATTTCGGTCAGGTCGTTGCCCTCGGCGTCCTGGGCGGTGATGCCATCCAGGGCATCAAATTCCGTTCCGGCCATCACGCTCTGGTCGCGCACGCCGTCAAAGGTGGGTTCGGCGTCTGCCAACGCCAGCATAGGCACGGTCATCATGCACAGGGCCAGCAGCAGCGCAGCGATTTTCCTCAGCTTGTTCATGAATCCGTCCTCCTTTTTTTACTTCGCCATGTAGCGGTCATAGGCATCCTGATAGACCTTCTGGATACCCGCCAGGTTCACTTTGCCGTTCAGGTCGTTCTGGAAGTTCTGCCAGGCCGCGTCGGACACGCCGCCCTTCATCAGCCAGGAAATCAGGTTGGTGCGGATGTAGTCGTTCAGGTTGGTTTCGTAGTTGGACAGGGTGTTCAGTTCCTCCAGGGTGAACTGCAGGTTGGGGCAGGGCTTCACGTTCTCGGCCACGAAGGGCTTGGCGCAGAGCTTCAGCCGCTCCAGACGCAGCTGGGCGCGGGGCTCCATGTGCACCACGTTGTTCCAGGCATATTCGCCCAGGTTGATGATGCCAAGAGGCGCGTTCTGCAGGCGCAGTTCGTCGCTGGTCACGCCTTCAGGCAGGGGTTTTTGCACCAGCATGCCCTTATCGTCCCGTTCTTCTTCATACACGATGCCGATGGGGCCGTAGTTGATCTGGGCGGAGACGACGGGATCATAGTAGCGGTCGAAATAAGCCAGCAGCACTTCGGGGTACTGGCACTTGGTGAAGAGGATCACTTCGCCGGTGCTGATTTCGGGGTTGTTGCTGACGCAGATGGTCTGGTCGCCGTTCGGGCCGACCAGGGGGCTGCAAACGATGTAGTTTTCAGGATTGGAAACCACGGTCTCGCTCTCCCACCAGTAGAAGGCGCCGTAGGTTTCCATGCCCTTGCCGTTGGCCAGGAAGTTGTCCTGGCTCTGCTCGAAGGATACCTTGTCGATCAGGCCGGTGTCCACCCACTTGGCGATGAAGTTGGTGGCTTCCTTGAAGCGTTCGTCCTGGATGGTGTAGGTGATCTTGCCATCCACCACCACGCGGTGCTCCAGGTTGTCGTTGAGGCCGAACATACCGTACAGGTCGCACTGGTTGCCCTGCCAGTTGTTGTACACGAAGCTCATGGGGCGTTCGTCGTCGGTCTTGCCGTTGCCGTTCATGTCATGATCGCGGAAGTAGGTCAGGATCTGCTCCATCTGGGCTGCGGTCAGGGCCAGGCCGTCCTTGAGCTGATCGTCGGTAAGACCTTCCACAGCGCCGGCGGCGATGGCTTCCTTGGTCCAGGCAATGTTCAGGAACAGCAGGTTGGGGCTTTGCAGCAGGCCCATTTCCTCGATGCGGGGCAGGGAGTAGATTTTGCCGTCTTCAATGTTGATGAGCTGGGCCTTAATGTCGGGGCGTTCTTCCAGCAGCTTTTTGAAGTTGGGCATATAGTCCAGGTAATCGCTGATGGGCACCAGCACCTTGCGCTTGGCGTATTTGATGATTTCGCCCGCGCCCATGCCGGCGTGGTAGATGGCGTCGGGACGGTTGTCCTTGTTGCCGAAGATCAGGTTCTTCTGCTGGGAATACACGGACTCGGACACGTTCTCCCAGTTGACCTGCACATTGGTCTGGGCGAACAGGTCGGCCATGATCTTCATGTCGTTGTAGTCCAGGGCGGACGCATTCTTGGAAGAATACACCTGGAAGGACAGCTCCTGCGCGCCTTTTTCATTCAGGATGGGCGCGGTGGTATCGCTCCACTGGAAGCCGTAGGTGGCGTTCAGGGGATGATCGTTGGCGGGAGCGGCAGCCGCAGCAGGCTCCTCCGCCTTGGCGGGTTCCTCAGCCTTGGTTTCGGCGGGGGCCGCAGCGGGGGCTTCCGTGGCGGTGGCCGCCGGAGCCGCCGTGGGGGTGCTCTCCTTCTTGTCGCCGCAGGCGGTCAGGGCCAAGGCCAGAACCACCAGCAGGAGCAAGGCAAGCCATTTTTTCATGTTCTTCATTCTTGTTTACCTCCCATAATTGAATTGAAAGCACGGATGGGGGATCGTCAAGGGATCCTCCCCTTGACTGAAATCGTATCGACCGGCTTCGCCGGTCGGGCGGGGAGAATTTCGCTCGCGAAATTCATTCCTTGCGGTTTTTCCGCCCGGGAGCGAAGCGAGAGGAAAAACCGGGCGGAGGCACACGGGGGGTATGCAATACCCGCCCGTGATGGCTTTAGCCCTTCAGGGAGCCGATCATGACGCCCTGGGCGAAGTACTTCTGCACGAAGGGATACAGGCACAGCACCGGCAGGCTGGACACGATCACGGAAACATATTTCAGCTGGTTGGCCAGGCGGTACTGCTGCAAAATGGTTTCGCCGCTGCCGCCCACGGTGCTCTCGGACGCGATCAGGATCTCTTTCAGGACCAGCTGCAGGGGATACTTGCCTTCGTCCTGAAGGAAGATCATGGCGTTGAAGTAGCTGTTCCACTGGCCCACGGCGTAATACAGCGCCATGACGGCGATGATGGCCTTGGACAGGGGCAAAACGATGGAGAAGAAGGTGCGGAACTTGCCTGCGCCGTCGATGCGGGCGGCTTCCAGCATACCTTCCGGAATGGAGGATTCAAAGAACGTCTTGGTCATGAACAGGTTCCACACCGACATGATGGCGGGCAGGATCACAGCCCAGGGGGAGTTGATCAGCTTTAAGCTGCTCATCACGTTGTAGAACGGGATCAGGCCGCCGCCGAAGAACATGGGGATGATGAAGTACAGCATCCAGAATTTCTTGCCGGGGGTGGTCTTGCGGCTCAGGCCCCAGCCCGCGGGCACGGTGACTGCCAGCGCCAGGATGACCGTGACCACGGTGTACCAGAGGGTGTTCCAATAGCCGGTCCAGATGTCCTGGCGCTGGAACACTTTTTCATAGCCCTCGAAGGTCACGTTCACCGGGGCGAATACCACTTGGCCGCCCAGCACGGCGTCGGGATCGGAGAAGGACGCAATGATGATGAAGTAAACGGGATAGAGGATGATCAGCGCCAGCAAGCCCAGGAAGACAGCGTTGACCA
>CADBCX010000129.1 GCA_902793245.1 uncultured Eubacteriales bacterium
TTGCTCAGGCTCAGGGCCTGCTTATCCGTGTTGACAGCGATAAACTGCACGCCCCGCAGGTTGGATTCCACCATGCGGTTCACGGCGTTTGTGCCGCCGCCGCCGCAGCCCACGACCTTAATAGAGGCAAAAGAAGGCTGTTCAACTTGTACTTCAAAAGGCATAAACTTGTCCCCCTAATTTTGAATCTGTGGTTTCGGCGGACTTCAGCCGCCAAACAAACTGCGGAAAAACCCTCCGATGCCGCCAGAGGAGCGGGCGGAGGCGGTGGTGTCGATCAAAAGATCCAGCAGGCCCAGAGCGCTGGCGTATGCGGGGCTGGCCAGCTTGACCGCCTTGCGCGGCAGCTCGCGCACCGTGCGTTCCAGCTTGGCCGCTAAAAATTCGCGGCCGCCGCGGTTCAGGGCCAAGCCGCCGCCGGTCAGGTAAACGGGCGACCACTGGCCCATCTTCACCCCGGAATTGGCGATGGCGTCGCGGACAGCTTCGCAGATTTCTTCCGCCCGGGGCTCCAGCACCTTTTCCACTTCTTCGCGGGTAAAGGTTTTCGGGTTGCCGGCGACATCCGTTCCTTCAAAAGCGGACTGTCCGGCAGACAGGCCGTAAACATAATTGCGCTTGATCTGTTCAGCCACCGGCAGGCTGACCTCCAGGCCGTAGGCCAAATCAGCGGAGATATGCCCGCCGCCTATGGGGATATTGGTCAGGGAGGTGATGGCGTCGCCCTGGACGACCATGACTTCCGTGGTAAGATATCCCGCGTCCACCAGCACCGCCGCCCTGTCGCGCTCCTCCTCGGGAATGAACAGCATCGCTTCGCCGATGGGGGTGGACAGGCATCCGGCCACTGTGATGTCCAGGGCGCGGAAACGTTCCTGCACGTCCTCCAGGAAAAACTGATCCGCGATCACGAAAGAAATCATGGCGCGGAGTTCATAACCGCGCACGCCCATGGGCTCCAGCGTTTTCTTTCCGTCGTCCACAACAAACCAGGCGGGGCTGCGGTGGATGATGCTGCCGCGGATCTCGCCCAATTGTTCTACGGCCTTGTCAAACAGGTCGTTCAGGCTTTTTTCCGTCACGCGGGGGTCGGCCCCTTGCAGCTCCACCTTCACTTCCACCGTGCGCACCTGGGAAAAATCTCCCGGCACACCCACAAATATTTCCTTAATCCGGCAGTGTGCCTGTTCCTCCGCAGCGCGCACCGCGTCCTCAATGGCGGTGTTCAGCTGATCGGGGGCGTTCCAGCGCCCTTCCAGGTAGCCGTCGTATGGGACGGTGCCCGCGCCGATAATATCACAGCGCTGCTGGCCGCTGGTTTCCGCGATCAGCGCCACAATCTTGCTGGTGCCAAAATCCATTGTGGCAACTGTGGTTTTCATTCATCCATCATCCCCTGTTCATGATCCCGGCGCATGATTGCCTGACCGAAAAAGCCGAAGATATAAATGCGCCTACTTCGGTCACTTTATTGTAACCTTTTTGTGATTATTTGGCAAGGGTAAAAAGAAAAAAAGAAGGGAAATTTAAAAAAAATTTTCATTTTACAGTGTTTTTCCCATAAAGTGGCAGGAGGATGGGAGGGATGAGGGATGAGGCATGAGGCATTAGGAAGCAGACAAGAGAGTACAGAGTTCAGAGCACAGATAATATAATGTGCGCTGTTGGGATCCAGCTGATTGGCCGACCAAATAAATCTGTACTCTGCACTCTGTACTCTCGTTCCCCTAATGCCTATTGCCTCATCCCTCAGCCTTCTCCTCACGGCGACAGGGGGGAATAAATCACTTCTCCCGGAATATTGGCTTCCAGCATGCCGCCCGTGGAGCCCGCCCCGCGCAGGTAAGCGACCACCGCCCGCACCGTGCCGATCTTGGCGCACAGATCGTCCATATTGCCCAGGTGGGCGGTGAATTTATCCGTCGTAATCAGGTATAGGTTTTCCGGGTCGGCTACATTCAATTCGGAGATTTCGCCGGTGATCCCCTGCAGAATCACTTCCCGGAGCAGCGCTTTGAGCGCTTCCGCCTGCCGCGCGGAGCCGGGCTGCATCACCTGCCCCATGCGCATCTCCTTTGGCTTGAGGCCGGTAACGAACATCAGCTCGCCGTAATCGCCGCTCGTGGATATCAGATACTGCTCCAGCACCATGCCTTCCTCATCCAGCACATATTCCATGCCCATTTCCTGCACCCGGGCGATAGGCTGGCGTTCGTGGACGAACAGCGTCAGCCCGTTGGGGAACACCTTTTCCATCCGCTCCAACACCAGATAGCGGTCCGATTGCAGGTTCCGGGCGACGGTCTTTTCGTTCACGGTGAAATAGCTCACGGGACGGTCCAGTTCAGCCGTTCTGACGATCTCTTCCCATGTTTTTTTCTCGTTTCCGACAACGGCCACGTGGCGGATCTTCAGCATGGTTTCGTTCAGGATCACCAGGATCGCGAAGATCAGCACCACCATGCCCACCAGGGTAAACACGCCGGTGCGCTGGGGCGCTTTGGGCGGCTGGGTTTGGGGCGGCGGAGCCATATAGCCGCCGTTCATGGACTGATTGGGGGAATACTGCTGTGACATAAAGATTTACCTCCAAGGGGGAGTTTACAGTGAGGAGTTAGGAGTGAGAGCCGACAGTGGAGAGTACAGAGTTCAGAGTACAGAGTTCAGATAATATAGTGTGCACTGTCGGACTCCAGCCTATTGGCCGACTAAATAAATCTGTACTCTGTACTCTGTACTCTAAAACTCCTCACTCCTAACCCTCTCCACCTTCGCGCCAAGCTTAGTGAGGGTATCTTCGAGCCGTTCGTAGCCGCGGTCGATGAGCTCGGCGTGTTCCACGATGGATTCGCCTTTCGCGGCGAGGGCGGCCAGCACCAGCGCCGCGCCGCCCCGCAGGTCGCGGGCGGAAACGGTCATGCCGTGAAGCCCCGGCACGCCAGTCACCACGGCGGTGCGCCCGTTCACGCGGATGTCAGCCCCCATGCGGCACAGGTCGGCCACGTGGGTGAGCCGGTTCTCGAACACGTTTTCCACGATCACCGACGTGCCCTCCGCCACGCACGCGGCGGCCAGCATCTGGGCCTGCATATCGGTGGGAAAGCCGGGGTGGGGATTGGTCTGCAATTGAGAGAAGGCGCGCAGGCGTTCCGGCGCGGCGAGGGCGACGGTGCTGCGCCCGTCAATGACGCGGCAGCCCATTTCCCGCAGCTTGTCGCAGACCGGCACCAAATCCCGGGGCCGCACGTTGGTCAGCTCGATTTCCCCGCCGGTCATGGCCGCGGCGCACAGCAGCGTACCCGCCGCGATGCGGTCGGGGATGGGGGTATAGTCCGCGCCGTGCAGCGTTTCCACGCCCTCGATCTCGATCAATTGGGTGCCCGCGCCGCGAACCTTGCCGCCCATGGCGTTGATGAAGTCCTGCAAATCAATAACTTCGGGTTCCCGGGCGGCGTTGTGGACGGTGGTCACCCCCGGCAGCAGGGCGGCGGCCATCATCACGTTCTCCGTCGCGCCCACGCTGGGATAGTCAAAATACACGTCCCCGGCCCGCATGCTCCTGCCGTCGCAGTAGATCACGCCGCCGTCCTCCACGATGGAAACCCCCAGCGCCCGCAGGCCCTTGAGATGCAGGTCGATGGGCCGGATGCCGATCTCGCACCCGCCGGGATACGTCACCGTGGCGCGGCGGAGCTTGCCTAAAATGGGGCCCAGCAAAAAAATAGAAGACCGGATCTGTTTGGACAGTTCGTCGGGCATTTCCCAGTGATGCAAGCCGGCGGGGTCGATCCGCATCGCCCCCGCGTTCCAATGGCAGGCGCATCCCAGCTTGCCCAGGATGCCCGCCATGGCGTGCACGTCCCGGATGTCCGGGCAATCGCGGATCACGGTCTCCCCTTCCGGCAGGATCGCCGCCGCTAATATGGGCAGCACCGCGTTCTTCGCGCTCTGCACCCGCGCTTCTCCCCGTATTTTTTCGCCGCCGATCACCCGAAATCCTTCCATGGCATCCACCTTCTTTCTTCTTTCAGGCTATGCCGAGGAAGAAAGTTGGTGAAAGATTAGGCATTAGGCAATGGGCATTAGGAAGCAGGCAAGAGAGTACAGAGTGCAGATATTATACCGTTCGCTGTTTAGGTTCAGCTTATTGACCGACCATATAAATCTGTACTCTGCACTCTGTACTCTGTACTCTCGTTCCCCTAATGCCTATTGCCTAATCCCTATTCCCTAATCTCTTTCCCACTATACATACTGTACAGCGAATGATACAGCCCGCCCTTTTTCATCAGCTCCTCATGGGTGCCGGTTTCCTCGATGCCCTTTTCGGTGAGCACCCAGATCACGTCGGCGTTGCGGATGGTGGTGAGGCGGTGGGCGATGGTAAATGTCGTGCGGCCCTTGGCCAATTCCTCCAGGGACTTTTGCACCAGCAGTTCGCTTTCATTGTCCAGGGCGCTGGTGGCCTCGTCCAGAATCAGGATGGGCGGATTCTTTAAGAACACCCTTGCGATGGACAGGCGCTGCTTCTGCCCGCCGGACAGCTTCACGCCCCGCTCGCCGATATAGGTGTCATAGCCGTTGGGCAGGCGGCAGATGAATTCGTGCGCCCCGGCCCGGCGGGCGGCCAGGATAATTTCCTCCTCCGTGGCCCCCGGCTTGCCGTAGGAGATATTGTCCCGCACGGTGCCGGAGAAGAGATACACCTCCTGCTGCACCATGCCGATGGAATTCCGCAGGGAAGAAAGCGTGATCCCCTGGATGTCCTTTCCGTCGATGGTGATGCGGCCGCTGGTCACGTCGTAAAACCGGGGAATCAGGTTGCAAAGCGTGGTCTTGCCCGCGCCGCTGGGGCCCACCAGCGCCACGTTCTGGCCCGCGTGAACGGTCATGTCCAGATCGGCCAATACCTCGTGATCCTTGTCGTCGGCGTAGTGGAAGCCCACCTTCTCAAAGCACACGTCGCCTTTGACCTCACCGATGGGCTTCGCGCCGGGGTTGTCCTTGATCTCCACCGGCGCGTCCATGATCTCGCAGAAGCGCTCGATGCCGGTCATGCCCCGCTCGAACTGCTCGGAGAAGTCCACGATGCGGCGGATGGAGGTGAGCAAAGTAGAGATATACAGCAGGAACGCGATGTAGTCTCCCACGGTGATTTTGCCGTCCTTGAGGAACAGCGCGCCTGCCACCACCACCATGATGTACATGGTGCCCTCAAAGAGCCGGGTGACGGTGTTGAACCCCGCCATATAGCGATACTGGTTGCGCTTGAAGCCATAGAATTTTTCGTTGCCCTCCCGGAATTTTTCGATTTCCAAATCCTCGTTGGCGAAAGATTTCACCACCCGGATGCCCAGCAGACTGTCCTCCACCTGGGCGTTGATCTCGCCCACCTGGTGCCGGGCGTCCTTGAAGGCCTGGCGCATCTTGCGGCGGAAGTAGCGGGTGCCGATGAGCATAAAGGGCAGGAACAGGAAAATCATCAGCGTCAGCCAGATGTTGGTGCGGCAGAGGATGATAAAGGAGGCGGTGATCTTTACCCCCGCAATGAGGAATTCCTCCGGGCAGTGGTGGCTGAACTCCGTCACCTCGAACAGGTCGCTGGTGATGCGGGCCATGATCTGGCCCACCTTGGTTTCATTATAATAGGAAAAAGACAATTGCTGCAGGTGGTTGAACAGGTCGCTGCGCATGTCCGTTTCCAGCTTCGCGCCCGTCACGTGGCCCCAGTACTGCATGAAGTGGTTCGCCGCCGTGTCGATGACGCGCAGCAGCAGATACAGCCCGCCCAGGTTCAGCACCCAGGAGGTTGTGATCTGCGTATAGTCCGCCACCGCCTGGTTGGTGATCAGCTTCACGATCTGCGGGAACACGATCTCGCACCCCGTCGTCAGCAGCGCGCACAGCAAGTCCAGGGCGATTTCTTTTTTGTATTTCCCGTAATACGGCAGGAACCGCTTCATTAAGTGCCGCAGGGGCATTTTGCTTTGGGACATGGGGACTCCTTTCTTGAGTGAGGAGGTAGGAGTGAGGAGTGAGAAGTTTAGAGTGCAGAGTACAGATGTTTTTGTGTGCAAAGCAGGAAGCCCAGCCAAAAGTAATGTCATCCCTTCGGCTTCGCTCAGGGCAGGCTCTGAGCGGAGCGAAGCGGAGTCGAAGGACCTTCCTTGAGGGGAAGGTGGCGCGAAGCGCCGGATGAGGTGTCATCCTCTCATTCTGTGACCTCCATCACATAATTCCATATGTCCTGGCAGACCTCCTGAAAGCGCTGGCGAACATCCGCATTGGTATACATCAGCACCCTGATTCCCAGCGATTCCAAATACCGGTCGCGTGCAGCATCCATTTCCCGTTGCTCTTCATCGCCGTGCTGCATTCCGTCCAATTCAATCGCCGTGTTCGCCTGGGGAATGAAGAAATCCACAATATATCTGCCGATGACTTTTTGCCGCTTTACCTGCATGAGAAAATCTTTCAGGCAGTCATACCACAGGTGCTTTTCTTCCTTGGGCATTTCCCGCCGCAGCTTCTGGGCGTAGGGTGTCAGATGTTCATTCCTTGTCTTGTTCATGCTGAATCGCTCATGTTTATTACGTTATGGAACACCTCATCCGCCCCCTTCGGGGGGCACCTTCCCCTCAAGGGGAAGGCTTTTGGGCTGTGCCTTATTTCTGATTATGATAAGCGCAGCGCCGGTTTCGCGTTCAAGTCCAAGCCGGCGATCTCGCCGCGCATGAGGTGGTAGTAAGCCGCGGAACCGATCATGGCGGCATTGTCGCCGCAGAGCTTGAGCTGCGGCATATACAGTTGAATCCCGCGCTTTGCGCAGGCGGCTTCCATTTCCCGGCGCAGCAGGCTGTTAGCCGACACGCCGCCCGCCAGGGCCATCTTTTGCAGGCCCAATTCTTCTGCGGCCAGCATGGCCTTATCCACCAGGAAGCTCACCACCGCCGCGCGGAAGGAGGCGGCGAGGTCGGCGTCGTTCAGCGTTTCGCCCTTCTGCCGGGCGTTGTGGACGGCGTTGATGAAGGCGGTCTTGAGGCCGGAGAAGGAATAGTCGTACCGCCCCTCGGTCTTGGGCCGGGGCAGCTTCAAGGCATGGGGATTGCCTGTTTCCGCCAGCTTATCCAGCAGCGGGCCGCCGGGGTAGGGGATGTTCAGCACCCTGGCCGCCTTGTCGAAGGCCTCCCCCGCCGCGTCGTCCTGGGTCTGGCCGATGACGCGGAACACGCCGTAGTCCTCCACGGAAAAGAGGTGGCTGTGCCCGCCGGAAACCACCAGGCAGGCCAAGGGCGGCTTCAAGTCCGGGTGGGTCAGGAAATTGGCGCAGATGTGGCCTTCGATGTGGTTCACCGGCACCAGCGGCTTTTTCGCGGCGAAGGCCAGCGCCTTGGCGCAGGACACGCCGATGAGCAGCGCGCCGACTAAGCCGGGGCCATAGGTCACGCCGATGGCGTCCACGTCAGGCAACGCCATGCCCGCGTCTTTCAGCGCTTGATCCACCATGAGGTCGACTTTCTCCACATGCGCCCGGCTGGCGATTTCCGGGACCACCCCGCCGTACAGGGCGTGCAGGTCGATCTGGGTGAACACCGCGTTGGACAGGATTTTTCGCCCGTCCTCGATCACCGCCGCCGCCGTCTCGTCGCAGCTGGATTCGATGGCCAGGATGCGAACATGTTCCTTTTCTTTCAGGGCGGCTGCTTGCTGTTGGCAGGATGCATAGTAAGTCATTGCTGATCCGTTTCCTTCTGCGTTTTTCCGATGCGCTTCCACGCCACGATCACCAGCGCCATGATGGCCAGCACCGGCAGCAGGGATTTAGCCATCTCCCCCGCGTACCAGGTGAAGAATTCCAGGGGCATAAAGGCCATGAGCACGTCGGTGTTGGGGTTCAGGAGCCAGAGGTTATTTCTGAATACCAGTTTATGGAAGGTGATGAACAGGCCGTCGAAGTTCACCACGCCCCACACCGCCAGCCCGGAGGCCAAAATCAGCAGGGCGAGGGCGGACAGGGCGAAGCCCCGGGCGGCATCGGAAAGCAAAGCATTCCTGTTTTGCGGCCGCAGGAAATACAGCAGCGCCAGCGCGCTGATGGCCAGCCCGCCGCCCGCATACCGGGCGATTTTGAGGAAGCTGACGATGCCCCGCACGTCCTCCAAATGGGCGTTTTCCTTGTCGGAAAAGGCGTTCACCAGCGCCCCGGTGTCCGGGTCCTTGACCTGCACCGCGTCCGTTTTCCCATCCAGATATTGGCATAGTCCGTGGGCGTAGTCCCCGTACCGGCTGGGCGATACCCCCAAATGCGCCGTCTCCGCGAACTGCCAAAAGCCCTGCTTCATCAGGCTTTCGTTGGTGACCGCCGTCGCCGCGATGGAGCAGAGCAGGGAGAGCCAGGCCACCATGCCCAGGAAGAAATACAATGTTCGTTTCATCATCGTTTATCGAAAAAAAGTAAGTCATCCAATCATGAAGGAATCTACCAAAAGCCTTCCCCTTGAGGGGGGCCGAAGCGCCCGGAAAATGATCCTGTGGATCATTTTCAGCGAAGGCCGGGCGGCAGCCCACGGATGGTGGGCCGTGCGGAACCAAGTTTGAGAGAGTGATCAGGCCAAT
>CADBCX010000130.1 GCA_902793245.1 uncultured Eubacteriales bacterium
TCGCTCCGGGGCGTCACGCCCTGCTTCACCGCCATGGCGGCGGCGGTACCCGCAGCCTGGCCCATGCCCATGCAGGGCGGCATCACGCGGATGGCCCCGGCGGCGGTGGAATCGGCGCTGACGCAACGACCGGCCACCAGCAGGTTCTCCACCCCCACAGGCAGCAGGCTGCGGTAAGGAATGCCGTAATAATCGCCGGTGATGGGCATGTATTCATTGCTGGTGGGGCCGAAGCGCCCGTGGACGAAGCCAGCCTGGGCGGCATCGATCCCGTAAGCGCGATGGACGAGATCATCCCCGATATTCCCGAGGATATCCACGACCGGGAATTCGACGAAATCGAAAGCGAAATGTCCCTGGAGGCAATGGAAGAAGAAGAAGCCGAAGAGGACGAAGACGAAGACGAGGACGACGACAACTAAGTGGATATTTACGCAATAGGCGACCTGCACCTGCCGGGCGGCGACGATAAGCCCATGAATGTGTTTGGCGACCACTGGGCGGGCCACTTCGAGCGCATTTCCCGGGATTGGCTTGCCCGCGTGGGGGAGGAGGACGTGGTGCTCATCCCCGGCGATATCAGCTGGGCCATGCAGCTGGCGGACGCTCTGCCGGATCTTCGGGCCATCGGCAGCCTGCCCGGCAGGAAGATCCTGCTCCGGGGCAATCACGATTCCTGGTGGAGCGGCATATCCCGCCTGCGGGACGCGCTGCCTCCGGGCATGTTCGCCGTTCAGAACGACGCGATGCGCCTGGGGAATACGGCTTTTTGCGGCACCCGGGGCTGGACGCTGCCGGCGGGCAGTGCGGCGGCGGAGGACGAAAAAATTTACCGCCGCGAGCTGCAGCGGATGGAAATGTCCCTGGACCGGGCGGTGAAGCTGGACGCGGACCGGCTGGTGGTGATGTGCCACTATCCCCCACTGGGGGAGGGCGGCGCTGAAACGCCCCTGTCTGAACTGCTGTCCCGGTATCCGGTGGACGATGTGGTGTACGGCCATCTGCACGGCCCGTCCCTGCGCGGCGCGGTGAACGGGCTGTATGGGGGCATCCGCTACCACTGCGTGTCCTGCGACGGCCTGCAGTTCCAATTGCTGCGCCTTCCGGACGCAAAGGTGGAGCGTGAGCCCACCGTTACAATCGAATAAGGCGTCTTGTTCCCAATCGGCGGCAGTTTCAGCCGCCTTTTTTTTATTTTTGGCGCGTTTCATCCCTGTTCGTGGAGAGTGAAAGAAAATTGTAAATAAATGGATAAAATATGAAGTTTTTATTACAATCCTCCCAAAAGGATGACATAGAAAATCAATAAAAGTTTATTAAAAAATACTATATTTGCATAGCGTTTTTTGTTCAATTGGGCTTAAAAACACAAAATAGGAAAACCTGTTCCCATATCGTTGACTGAAATTTGTGCGAATAAAATAATTATATGACGGAAAGAATACGAAATTATGACGAAACTGTTTCCCAAAGAGAAAAACCAGAAATGAAAGTGAGCTTGACAAAGCGGTAAAAAGTGCCTAAAATTGGTGGTGAATTCACGAAAGTGGAGTGCAGATGGCGGATAAAGGTGGTGAGCTCATGGCGAAGGACGAATTTACGCGCAATCAATCTGCCGCGGAAGGCGGCGAAGAGACCGCGCCGAAAGCCATGGACAGCGCCGACAACAAAGGAACGCCGCCGCCTCCTTTGCCTTTTTTGGGTTTTACAGGCTCCTATACCCACTCCATCGACGCCAAAGGCCGCATGATCATCCCCGCCGCATTCCGCGAAGCGTTGGGCTCAAGGTTTGCCGTGGCTCCCACCCCGGACATGCAGGATGTGGCGCTTTATCCCATCGCTGAGTGGGTCGCCCGCCGGGACGCGCTGGTGGCGCTGGTAAACCGCAAGCCCGTTGCACGCCCGCTGCTGGACGAGTTTACCCGCTACAGCTATACCGACTGCGAATCCGACGCCCAGGGCCGCCTGCTGCTGCCCCAGCGCATCCGCGCCTGGCGCCTGGGGGACGCGAGGGACGTGGAAGTGGCCGGCGCTTATGACCACATCAAAATCATTACTGCCGCGAAGGGCCAGGATCAGGACCGCCTGTTCGACGAGAAGTATCCCGACCCGCTGGCGTTCCTGACCAGTCTGATGGAAGAAGAATAAAGATTTGGGAATCAGGGGCAAGACGAGAGCAGAGTACAGCGGATAGAGTTCAGAGTACAGATTTATCATGACAGCCAATAAGCTGGGTTCCAAAAGCGCACACTAAATCATCTGTACTCTGTACTCTGCACTCTGTACTCTCGTCCCTTATCCCTCATGCCTATTGCCTAATAACTCAATAAACGTGTTCGTTTTCGTTCTAAATTTCCCGAGGGGAGGATATAATCATGCATAAAGGCAAGAATCGGCAGTATGTTTCCGCGGGAGTGCAGCACACGCCCTCCGTGATCATGAATGTGCGCAGCAATGTGCATCTGCCGGATTCGGAGGTGGGCGCGCCCTGGTATGATGCCGATCAAAAGCCGTTCCATGCCGATACGGTGATGGAGAAGAAGCGGCAGCCGCTCACCGTGCCGCTGAACGGCGCGATGATTTTCCTGTGCGCGCTGTTTGTAGTTTTCAGCGTGATGACGCTGAGCCGCATGATCCGCAAGGCCGAGATCGCCAAGAATATCTCCGCCATGGAGACGTCCATCCTGGATGTCCAGCGCCGCAACGCCGACCTGGCTTTGCAGGTGGCGGAAGCCCACGACCTGGCGCGGATCGGTTACGCAGCGACTTCGCAGCTGCAAATGACGCCCGCGTCGGAAGCGGAGACGATCGCCGTCCACGCGCCGGACACCCGGCCGTTCGGAGAGAACGCTCCCGCCGCCCTGGCAAGCGTAAAAACCGGCAGCAGATGAACGCTTTTTTCCCTTGACCGCCGCCTGAAAGGACCACGATGCGAGCAGGACTTGTGACCCGGAAACGGTTACTGACGATGCTCACAGCGCTGACGATGCTGTTCGCGCTGGTCGGAATACGAATCGGAAAACTGACAATTTCGGAAAGCGCGGCGCTCACCGCCCGGGGCGTGCGCCAGTGGACCCGGGAAGGGATCGTGAACGCCCGGAGGGGCGCGATCGAGGATTGCAACGGCGATGTGCTGGCCCTGTCGGCCACGGCGTACATCGTGACCGCCAATCCCCGCCAGGTTCAGGACGAGGCCGCCTTTTCCCGGGCGCTGGCTCCCCTCCTGGACGCCGACCCCGGCGCGATGGAAGCGCGGCTGAAAAACAAAGCGCTGGCCTCCGTGATCTTAAAGCGGCAGGTCAGCCGGGATACAGTGGATCAAATACGTTCCCTGCGGACAGAAAATTTAGAAATGAATGCTCTGCTGCGGGGAATTTCATTTGACGAAGACGCCAAAAGGGTGTATCCTAAGGGAGAGATGCTTTCCCAGGTTTTGGGCCTGACCAACGTGGACTCCGTGGGCCAGAGCGGGCTGGAAAGCCTGTATGAAACGCTGCTGCGGGGCAAGCCCGGCTCCCTGCGCACGGAGGTTGACGCCCGCTCCCGCCTGCTGCCCGACGGCAAAACCGCCTACACCCCGCCGGAAGCCGGCTTTACTTTGCGGCTCACCGTGGACAGCGCCATCCAGGGCGTGGTGGAAAAGGCCATGCGGGAATGCATTCAGGTCAACGACGCGGCGGGCGTCCAGTGCATCGTCATGGACGTGGACACCGGGGCGATTTTGGCGGTCTGCATGAAGCCAGACTACGACCCCAACAGCCCGCCCCGGAACGACATCGACACCCTGCGGGAGCTGATGCGGCTGACCGTCATCACCGACGTGTACGAGCCCGGCTCCACCTTCAAAATGCTCACCTGCTCCGCCGCCCTGGACAGCGGCGCAGCGTCCCTCACCGACCGGTTTACCTGCACCGGCTCCATCACCGTGGACGGCGACCGCATCCGCTGCTGGAAAAACAGCCACGGAAACCAGGATCTGCCCACGGCCCTGGCCAACAGCTGCAACCCCGCCTTCGTGACCCTGGCCCTGCGCATGGGCACGGAAACCTTCTATAAATATCTGCGGGCCTTCGGGCTGGGCGTGAAAACCGGCGTCGACCTGCCGGGGGAGAGCGCGGGCATCCTGATCAACCCCAAGTATGTGAAGACTGTCGACCTGGCCCGCATCGGGTTCGGCCAGAGCGTGGCGGTGACGCCGCTGCAATTGATCACCGCCGCCTGTTCCGTGGTCAACGGCGGCCGGCTGATGAAGCCCTACATCGTCAAGGAAGTGCGGGACGAGAACGGAAACGTGATCGACCGGACATCCCCCACGGTGGTGGCGAATCCCATCCGCCCCGAAACCAGCGCCGTCATGCGCACGCTGCTGGAAAACGTGGTGGAAAATGGCGGCGGCAAGAACGCCGCCATCCCCGGCTACCGCATCGGCGGCAAGACCGGCACCGCCCAGGTGTACAAGGACGGGCGGGTGGTCAGCAACGTGCACATCGGTTCTTTTTTAGGCTTCGCGCCGATTGACCAGCCCCGCTTCGCCGTGCTGGTGACGGTGAACGAAGCGCAGGTGCCGGTGGACTATGGCAGCACCACCGCGGCCCCCTTCGCCAGGCAGGTCATGGAAGAAGTGCTGGCCTATCTGGGCGTTCGCAAATCCGACCCCGGCGCCACCGAACCGCCGCTGACGCAGGTGCCCGACGTGCGCGGGCTGACGGTTGCGGAGGCGCGGAAAACGCTGTCCGACGCCATGCTGCTGTGCGAAACCGACGGCGTAAGCGCGGCGGTCAGCGACCAGGCTCCCGCCCCGGGCGCCAGGATGGCCGCGGGGAGCAAGGTGATGCTTTTCACCTTTGAAAAGGAGCCTTTGCAGCCGATGGATCTGGTGTCTGTGCCCGATGTGCGGGGCCTGTCCATGGTGGAGGCGGGCCGCCAGCTTCGCGCCCGGGGGTTCGAGATGGAAATTTCCGGCACCGGCCTGGCAAAGCGCCAGGAGCCTTCCGCCGATTCCTTCGCCCCGCCGGGAGCGAAAGTAAAAGTTTACTTTGAGTTACCGTGATGGGTATTTGCCAATGAAGGACACCCCAAAAGCCTTCCCCTTGAGGGGAAGGTGGCGCGAAGCGCCGGATGAGGTGTTTCTCGAAACAGCAGGGACGAGGCCACCTCATCCGAGCCGCGCGAATAGGCTTGTCCACGCTCTCCATCTTGGTTCCGCGCGGCCCACCTTCCCCTCAAGGGGAAGGCTTTTGGATGGACTCCTGCTTCATACACTAAATCATCTGTACTCTCGTCCTCTAATGCCTATTGCCTAATGCCTATTGCCTCATCCCTACTCACAGATCGGAGTGATAATCATGTTGCTATCCGTCTTAGCCAAAGCCGCGGAAGCGGAAGTTCTGGACATCCGCGGGGACTGCGAGATCGGCTCCATGAGCCTGGACAGCCGGAAAAAGCTGGATCGCGGGCTGTATTTCTGCATCCCGGGCATGCGGTTCGACGGCCACTCCTTCGCTCCCCAGGCCATCGAAAACGGCGCTGTGGCGCTGGTGGTGACGCGGTTCCTGGACGAATTGGACGTGCCCCAGGTGAAGGTGAAGAAGGTGCGCTCCGCCATGAGCCTGATGGCGGCGGCGTTTTACGGCCACCCCGACAAGGAAATGAAGCTGCTGGGCATCACCGGCACCAAGGGCAAGACCACCACCAGCTACCTGGTCAAGGCCATTATGGAAGAGGCCGGGTACAAGGTGGGGCTGATTGGCACCACGGGCAACATGATCGGACAGGAGTACGTGAAGAGCGAATTCACCACCCCCGAACCCATCGACTTTTTCCGCACCCTGCGCATGATGCGGAACGCGGGGGTGACGGTGGTGAGCATGGAGGTGTCCGCCCACGCCATTGAGATGGGCCGCCTGGCGGGCGTGCATTTTGAGGCGGGCTGCTACACCAACCTGAGCGAAGACCACCTGGATCTGTTCGGCACCATGGAACGGTACTTTGAATGCAAGAAGTCCTTCTTCACGCCCGAATGGCTGAGCAACGCCGCCATCAACGTGGACGACGACACCAGCAAGGACATTTTGAAGGACATCCAGGTGCCCCACTCCACCTTCGGCATCTGCAACAACGCCGACATTTTCGCCCGGGACATCGAGATCAGCGAGAACGGCGTATCCTTCATCATGAAGCTGTTCGACGTGAACGAAATGCCGGTGAAGCTGCATCTGACCGGTATGTTCAACGTATACAACGCCCTGGCGGCGGCGGCAATGGCGCTGATCATGGGCGTGGCCCCGGAGACCATCACCGCCGCTCTGGAAAAGGTCAAGGGCGTGCCGGGCCGGGCCGAGGTGCTGGACACGCATACGCCGTATAAGGTGATCCTGGACTATTCCCATTCTCCCGACGCGCTGGAAAACATCCTCACCGCCGTGCGGGAGTTCACGAAGGGCCGGGTCATTTCCCTGTTCGGCTGCGGCGGCGACCGGGACCATATCAAGCGCCCCATCATGGGCGAAATCAGCGGACGGCTGGCGGACTTTTCCATCCTGACCAGCGACAACCCCCGCACCGAAGACCCCATGGAGATTTTGGCCGCCATCGAGGACGGCATCAAAAAGACCGACGGCAAGTACACCGTCATCGAGAACCGCCGGGAGGCCATCCGCTACGCCCTGCAAATGGGCCGGGAGGGGGATATCATCGTCCTCGCCGGCAAGGGCCACGAGACCTATCAGGAAATCATGGGCGTGAAGCGGCCCTTCGATGAAAAGGTCGTGGTGGCGGAACTGCTCAAGGAAATGAGGAAGTAAGGGATTAGGGAATAGGCATTAGGCATTAAGCATTAGGCATTAGGCATTAGGGAGTCCCGGTTGTCATCCCGAGCGAAATGGAGCGCCAGCGAAATGAAGTCGAGGGACCTGTCCTGAGCGAAGTCGAAGGGGACCTAAAAGCTGGAAAAACATGTTTGTTGGCTGATGACGACACGTTTATGTCCCTACTTTGACTTCGCTCAGGGCAGGCTCTTCGATTTTGCTCAGAGCAGGTCCCTCCACTCCGCTTCGCGACCGTCGGGATGACAGACGGGGTACGCTCCCTAATGCCTATTGCCTAATGCCTCCCCTACACGCTTGTACGCATGTACGGAATTTTTCGCAACTCACCGCCCCACACACACACAACCAGCAGACTGACGGCGGCAGATGCTTGGATCTGTTCAGCCGTGGCGTTCCAAGCGCCTTTCCTTCGAGGGAGAAGCCGCCAGAACAGTTCCCTTGTTGTCAGCCTCGGTCGGCGGCGCGGTTTGTACGGGTCGCAGTTATGAATTTACATCGTGTATGCGTGATAAACGGGGTTACACGGATACACGCTGAAATTGCAAACTCTCCCCTGACAACAGCGCCTCCTTCCGAGGCTCCGGTGCTGCCGTCAGCATCCGGAGAAGGATCGCATCCCTGTCCTTCAAGGGGGGCTCCCCTTTACGGACGGGATGCTGTATCCTATATCCTGGGGGAGTCTGACTGACTGACTCTCATTATTTATATACGGTTTAGAGAATGAGAGCCCCCCTCCGCCCGCCTGTGTGTGTGGGGCGGAGAGTTGCGAAAAATTCCGTACATGCGTACAAGCGTGTAAAAGTTAGGAGTGAGGAGTGAGGTGTTTTAGAATGATGATGCTTTCAGCGGGAAGCCAAGGCTGCATTTCATTGTTCATCCATATAACTCCTCACTCCTAACTCCTCACTCCTAACTCTCCACTCTCCTTCCCCTAATGCTTATTGCCTAATGCCTAATGCCTATTGCCTCATTACGCAAGAAAGGTTCCTGACTGCCATGTATCTGATCGCTGTGTTTGCCATGGTCTGCGCCGTGGCGGTGGTACTCCTGGTGATGCCCAAGTTCCTGCCCTTCCTAAAGAAGCTCAAGTTCGGCCAGACCATCTACGACCTGGGCCCCCAGGCGCACCTGGCCAAGCAGGGCACGCCCAACATGGGCGGCATCGTGACCGCGCTCTCCACGGTGGCGGTGACGCTGGTTTTTTCCGTCATCCTGAGCGTCAAGAACGGCTGGGGGCTGGGGCTGAACAACGCCCTGTGGCCGCTGCTGTTCATCACGGTGGGCTGCATGGCCCTGTTCGGCTTCCCGGACGACTACATCAAGGACGTGAAGAAGGATCACGAGGGCCTCAAGCCCAAGCAGAAGCTGATCGGCCAGATGGTGATCGGCCTGGCTTTTTCCGCGTTCTGCTACCAAAAACTGGGCAGCGACGTTATCATCCCCTTTACGAATCTCACCTGGGATTTGGGGATTTTTTACATCCCCATCATGACCGTGCTGGTCATGTTTATTACCA
>CADBCX010000131.1 GCA_902793245.1 uncultured Eubacteriales bacterium
TAAACGGTAAGTGGCTGTACCCGCCGGAACCTGCAAAAAGATCACCATTCCCGTGAACCCCGAAGCGTTCCAGGTGGTCAACGACAACGGCGAGTTCATCCGGGAAGGAAAAACCATCCTCTATGTGGCCATGGGCCAGCCCGACGAACGCACCAAAGAGCTGACCGGGCATCAAGCCGTGAAACTGGAATTAAACGATTGATGATTAAAAAGGAGCATCGTGTAAAAGCGGTGCTCCTTTTTAGTATGAATTGTCCATGCCCTGAACCGGAAAATGCCTTGACTTTCTCCTGCAATGGAAATATGATGGGTACAAGCAGATTTTGTCCGCGGAGGGATGGCAAATGAACGCGAAAGCAATCCTGCGGGAGTACCGGGAGGGAAACCGATTCGACGGCAATTTATTAAAAGGCTGCATGGCCATGTACCGTGCCGCGGGGGACGGACAGTTCCGGGACGCCGTGCTGGAATATCTGGACAAGGGCGTTTCTTCCGACGGGCAGCTTCCGACGCTGAATGCCGAAAAGGGCCTGGCCGGAAAAATATCGTATGGAACAGCGCTGCTTTTCGCGTGGGACGAAACGGGCGAGGAACGATATCAAGCCGCCGCAAAGCAGCTCCGGGAACAGTATACGGAACTGGATCACCAAATCCTTCCTGACTCCGCCGTGCGGGGCACGCTGCACCCGTACCAGCCGTTCGTGATCGGATATGACAGCCGCTTCGGGGATAAGCAGAGCCATAAAGCCGCCGCCCGATGCTTCCAATGCCTGCGGAACCATACGTTTGACGGGGAAAAGAAGCTTTATCAGTATAAACCGGCTCTGAATCCTCCTATTGAAAGCGCCTATGACCTGCGCCACAACGGCGGCATTCTCATGTCCCTGGCGGACACCATCGAGCAAATGGACATTCAGCTGTATGAGCATTATCGCGCATTGGCTGATCTATTCCTGGAAGCCGTGCGGGGGCTGATTCCCTACCGGAACAAGATGGGGCTGTTTGCCCGAGACATTGTACATCCGGAGAGCGGGCCAGACGCGGACGGAAACAGGATGGTCGCTTATGCTTTATTCAAGGGCGTGCGTTTGGGGCTGCTGGACGAGGAAAAGTACCTGCCCATTGCTCAGGATTTGATGATCACCGCCAATCTTCATTTCGGCGTCTGCGTCAGTGCGGATGATCCCGGTCAGTTATCCTTCGGGCTGATGGCCGAGGCGGAAAGGATGGAGGTGGAAAAGCGATGAAGCTCCTGTTTGTTTCCGCCCGGAGCTGCACGGTTTTGATGGATGAAAACAGCGGCTTTTTCCTCGATCTGCCTCGCACCTTCAAGCTGAACGGGGAAGCCCTGAACGATGAAAGCAGCTATATCCGGCGGGAGGAAGAACGCAACGTCTTTTCCATTTACGGCCTCTGGCCCGACACGGAATACACCCTGGAAGCCTTCGTGAAGGACGAGTGGGAAAGCAGGATCACCTTCCGCACGGAGAAAGAAGTCGTGTCCCTGAACGTGCGCCGCTTCGGGGCCAGGGGCGATCAGCAGCACGACGACACCGCCGCCATCCAGGCCGCGATCCTGTCCTGCCCGCCAGGCGGCCGGGTGCTGATTCCCCAGGGGAACTACCTCACCGGCCCGCTGTTCCTGAAAAGCCACATCACGATTGAACTCAAGCCCGACGCAGCGCTGTTCCTGAAAACCGAACGCGAGCAGTTCCCCATCCTGCCCGGCATGACCCGCACCACCGACGAGGAGGGGGAAGTGCTGCTGGGCTCCTGGGAGGGCAACCCCCTGGACGCCTTCGCCTCCTTCATCACCGGCATCGGCGTGGAGGACGTGAAGATCATCGGCCCCGGCGTGCTGGACGGCCAGGGCGGCGCGGGGGACTGGTGGGTGAATCCCAAAATCAAGAAGATCGCCTACCGTCCCCGGATGTTCTATTTGAAGGACTGCAAGGACATTACCTTGCAGGGAATCACCGTGCGCAACAGCCCGGCCTGGAACCTGCACCCCACCTTCTCCGAAAACCTGAGCTTCCTGAACGTCACCGTCCAGGCCCCCGCCAACAGCCCCAACACCGACGGCTTTGACCCGGAAAGCTGCAGGCATGTGCGGGTGTACGGCACGGTGTTCTCCGTGGGGGACGACTGCATCGCCCTGAAAGCCGGGAAAATCTACATGGGCATGAAGTACCATGTGCCCTGCGAGGACATTGAAATCGCCTGGTGCTGTATGCTGGACGGCCACGGCGGCGTGACCGTGGGCAGTGAAATGGCGGGCGGCGTCAAGAACGTCCGGGTGCACCACTGCTATATGCGGGGCAACGACCGGGGCCTGCGCATCAAGACCCGGCGCGGGCGGGGCAAGTACGCGGTGATCGACGGCATTGTGTTTGACCACGTGCGCATGGAGGGCGTGCGCTGCCCGCTGGTGGTGAACGCCATGTACTTCTGCGACCCGGACGGCCGCACGGACTACGTGCAGAGCCGGGAAAAGCAGCCCGTGGACGACACCACGCCCACCATCGGCAGCATCCGGTTTGAGCAGGTGGAGGCGGAAAACTGCGAAGCCTGCGCGGGCTACATCCTGGGCCTGCCGGAAAGGCCGGTGGGGGAAATCACCATGAAGGACTGCCGCTTCACCTTCAACCCCGACGGCAAACCCATGGCCCCCGCCATGGCCTGGAACGTGGAGGAATGCAAAAACCGGGGCCTCATCGCGTATTTCGTGGACAGGCTCACCCTCGACCATGTGACCATGGAAGGCGTCAGCGGGGAGAGGGTCAAGGCAACAGAAGTAGATACTATCATTGATGAAGGGTAAAGAACGAGAGTACAGAGTTCAGAGTGCAGAGTACAGATGATATAGTCTGCGCGCTGCGGAATCCGTTTCTGGACGAGTAATACTATTATTCTCTCTATAAAAAGTAATTTTTTAAAAGGAACCAACACTGTCATCCTGAGCGCATCCGAACGCGAAGGATCTCATAGTAACGATCTTAATCAAGAAACATAATACCCAGCAATGAGATCCTTCGCGTCCGGATGCGCTCAGGATGACAGCTAAGGTGATTGATTATTCAAACAAGGCTGAATCATTACATTTTTTGAAAACTCATCAATACTATTTTCCAAGAAATAAGGAGGAAACCACCATGGACATTCGCTATTCCTGCAACCAGCGCGACTTCAAGCGCTACACCACCGAGGAAACCCGCAAGGAATTCCTGATCGAAACCCTGTTCGTGGACGACCAGGTGCAGGCCGTGTACAGCCACGTGGACCGGATGGTGACCCTGGGCGTGAAGCCCGTCAATGAAAAAGTGAGCATCGACAAGGGCATCGACATCTGGAAGAACTTCGGCACCGAATATTTCCTGGAGCGCCGGGAGTGCGGCATGTTCAACGTGGGCGGCGCGGGCCGCGTGACCGTGGACGAAACCGTGTACGAGCTGGGCTACAAGGACTGCCTCTACATCACCAAAGGCGCGAAGAAGGTGTTCTTTGAAAGCTGCGACGCGGCAAAGCCCGCCAAGTTCTACATCGTGTCCGCCCCCGCCCATTGCAGCTATGAGAACAAGCTCATCAAGATCGAAGACGCCGCCAAGAAGCCCCTGGGCGCGCTGGAAACCAGCAACAAGCGGGTCATCAACCAGTTCATCCATCCCTCCGTGCTGAAAACCTGTCAGCTCTCCATGGGCATGACCGTGCTGGAGCCCGGCTCCGTTTGGAACACCATGCCCGCCCACACCCACGAGCGCCGCATGGAGGTGTATTTCTACTTTGAAGTGCCGGAAAACAACGTGGTGTTCCACATGATGGGCGAAGGGCAGGAGACCCGCCATATCGTGATGCAGAACGAGCAGGCCGTGATTTCTCCCTCCTGGAGCATCCACGCGGGCGCGGGCACCAGCAACTATACCTTCATCTGGGCCATGGGCGGCGAGAACCAGGCCTTTGATGATATGGACAATATTCCGACTACTGAACTTCGATAAGATAGTAAGGCAATAGGCATTAGGCAATAGGCAATAGGGATTAGAGAATGAATACTTCATGTATGGTTCTTCAATGTGTTAAACACTATAAAACTAATGCCTATTGCCTAATGCCTGCTAATGGACTGAAATATTAAAGGAGGATTTGATTATGGACATGACCGCTTTCAGCCTGAAAGGCAAAATCGCCTGGATCACCGGCGCTTCCTACGGCATCGGCTTCGCCATCGCGGAAGCCTACGCCGCCGCGGGCGCCACCATCGTGTTCAACGACATCAACCAGGAACTGGTGAACAAGGGCCTGGCCGCTTATGAGGAAAAGGGCATCAAGGCCCACGGCTACGTCTGCGACGTGACCAACGAGGAAGCGGTGCAGGCGCTGGTGAAGAAGATCGAAGAAGAAGTCGGCGTCGTCGATATTCTGGTGAACAACGCGGGCATCATTCGCCGCATCCCCATGATCGAAATGAGCGCCGCGGAATTCCGCAAGGTCATCGACGTGGACCTGAACGCGCCTTTCATCTGCTCCAAGGCCGTCATTCCTTCCATGATCCAGAAGGGCCACGGCAAGATCATCAACATCTGCTCCATGATGAGCGAGCTGGGCCGCGAGACCGTCAGCGCCTACGCCGCCGCCAAGGGCGGGCTCAAGATGCTCACCCGGAACATCTGCTCCGAGTACGGCGAGCACAACATCCAGTGCAACGGCATCGGCCCCGGCTACATCGCCACGCCCCAGACCGCGCCCCTGCGCGAGCGCCAGCCCGACGGCAGCCGCCATCCCTTCGACCAGTTCATCATCGCCAAGACCCCTGCCGCCCGCTGGGGCAATCCCGAGGACCTGCAAGGCCCCGCCGTGTTCCTGGCCTCCGACGCCTCCAACTTCGTCAACGGCCACATCCTGTACGTGGACGGCGGCATCCTGGCCTACATCGGCAAGCAGCCGTAATTTCAGATAATCCGGGGAAACCGTCCTTTTGCTTCTTCCCTTATCCCAATGGGAAGGCCGGGTACGGTTTCCCCCATTCATTTCCGGGAACCGGACGGGACAATGCCCGCAAACAGTATGATGACGACACCCATTCTTGATTTTGCGCGCCGCTATCAGGAAAGCGGCATCCTTCGCTTCCACATGCCCGGGCACAAGGGAAAACCTCATCTGGGCCCAGAGCCCTGGGACATCACCGAAATCGCCGGGGCGGACGAGCTGTACCACCCCGCCGGCATCATCCGGGAGAGCGAGGAAAACGCCGCCCGGCTTTTTGGCGCGGGCAGGACGGTATATTCCACCGAAGGCTCCTCCCTCTGCATCCGGGCGATGGTGTATGTGGCGCTGCTGAACGCAAAAAGCCAGGGCCGAAAACCAGTTATCCTGGCGGGCCGCAACGCCCACAAAACCTTCCTTTCCGCCTGCGCCCTGCTGGACGCGGACGTGGAATGGCTGTATCCCCAAAAGGGAAACAGCCTGATTTCCTGCGCCATCGGCAGCAATGAATTGGAAGCGGCGCTGTCTAAAACCCCTGAAACGCCCGCGGCGGTGTACATCACAGCCCCGGATTATCTGGGAAACCTGGCGGATATTGCGGCTTTATCCGCTGTCTGTCATCGGCATGATGTCCCTCTGCTGGTGGACAACGCCCACGGGGCGTACCTGAAATTCCTGCCGCGGGACATTCATCCCCTCACCCTGGGCGCTGACCTGTGCTGCGATTCCGCCCATAAGACCCTGCCCGTGCTGACTGGCGGGGCCTACCTGCATATCAATAAAACCGTGCCTTCCCTGTTCGCGGAGAATGCCGACCGGGCCATGGCGCTGTTCGCCTCCACCAGCCCGTCCTATTTGATAATGCAATCCCTGGACGCCTGCAACGAATATCTTGCGGATGGCTACGAAAACAAACTGTCTGCTTTGATTGCCGTTTTAAGCAATCTAAAAAAGGCGCTGGCCCAACATGGCTTTGCGCTGATAGGCGACGAACCGCTGAAATTGACGTTGGCTCCCAAATCTTACGGCTATACCGGCGACGAACTCCACGGCCTTCTCCGCGTGCAGAACATGGAATGCGAATTCTCCGACCCGGATTTCCTGACCATGATGTTCACCCCGGACACGGAAGAATCAGAAATCAAAAGAATAAAAGAAGCCCTGCTGACCATTCCTCGAAAACCAGCCGTCATCGCCCAGCCGCCGCCTCTCCCCCATCCCGGGCGCGTCCTTTCCATCCGGGAAGCCATGCTGTCCCTGAGTCAGGAAATTCCGGTGGCGGAAGCGGAAGGAAAGATTCTGGCCGACGCCCACGTGGGCTGCCCGCCCTGCATCCCCATCATCGCCGCCGGGGAGCGCATCGACAGCGCCGCTGTCCGCTGCTTCCAATATTATGGCATTCAATGCTGCCGCGTGATTCCATGAAAAAAGCTGCCCGCAGTTTTGCCTGCGAACAGCTTTCTTTTATTTCCTCATTCCACCGCTTCAGCGCTCAGGTCATAGGTCTCCGCGCCAGTGATTTTCGCTCGGATGAAGGTACCTTCTGTCAGGGGTTTATTGCTCAGCAGCATGATTTCCCCGTCCGCGTCGGGGGCTTCCCACTGGGAGCGGGCGGTATAATTGAGGCCGTTGTGACCGGTCACCAGCACCTTTTCCACGGTGCCGACGCGCTTTTGATTGCGCTGTAAACTCATCTTTGCCTGTAAAGCCATCAGGCGATTCAGGCGTTCCTGCTTGATTTCCTCCGGCACCTGGTTCGGCATGTCCGCAGCGGGGGTGTCTTCCTCGGGAGAGTAGGCAAAGGCCCCCATCCGGTCAAAGGCCATTTCCTCGGTGAAGGCCATGAGCTCCTCAAAGTCCGCGTCGGTTTCGCCGGGGAAGCCCACGATGAAAGTGGTGCGCAGGCAGAAGCCCATCTGCCGCGCGGCGGTGAGCATTTCCTTGGTGTGCTCCACAGTGCCCCGGCGGTTCATCACTTTTAATAATCCGGGGGCCGCGTGCTGCAGGGGCAGATCGAGATACTTGCAGATGTTGACGTGCTTCGCCATGGTTTCCAGCACTTGCATGTTGGTTTCGTCCGGGTACATGTACAGGCTCCGCAGCCAGTCCACGCCGGGGATGACCGCCGCTTCGTCCAGTAATTCCGCCAAAGACGAGCCGTTGTCGATGCCGTACTTGGTGGTGTCCTGAGCGATGAGAATATGTTCCCGCACCCCCTGGCCTGCCAGGGTTTTGATCTCGTTCAGGATGGCGTCCTTGGGCCGGGAGCGGTAGCCGCCGCGAATTAGGGGAATGGCGCAGTAGGCGCAGCGGTTGTCGCAGCCGTCGCCGATCTTGATATAGGCGGAATAGGCGGGCGTGGTCAGCACCCGGCCGCATTCCAGGAAAGCGCTCTGGCGGCGGGTATCCGCGGGGCGCTGGCCGTCCAGGGTCTTTTCCAGATATTCCACCAAATGCCCATACTGGTTCACCCCCAGCAGGCAGTCGATCTCCGGGATCTCGGACAGCAATTCATCCTTGTACCGCTGGGCCAGGCAGCCCGTGACGCACAGCGCGCGGCATTGCCCGGTCTTTTTGTATTCCGCCATCTCAAAAATGGTGTCGATGGATTCCTCCTTGGCGGAGGCGATGAACCCGCAGGTGTTCACGATCAGCACGTTGGCCTCCTGGGGCTGCTGCGTAATCACCATGCCCGCGTCGGTGAGCTGGCGCAGCATCTGCTCCGAATCCACCGTGTTTTTCACGCAGCCCAAAGAAATCATGCCGATTTTCAGTCCGTTCAAACCAGCCATGCAAACATCCTCGCTTTCGCAGGTTTCCGTTTACCGAAAAAATACTATCATAAAAACCGTTATTTGTCCATGAATTGCCGGAAGTATTTGAATTTTTCCGTTTGGCATGGTATAATTTCCGCATTAACAGCGGGGAGGAAGCGGCATGATTCGCATCGGAAACCTGAAAGCGCCTTTGGACATGGAAGCGGACCTGCCGCTGGCGCTGGCGCTGAAAAAGCTGAAAGCGGAGAAAAGCGCCGTCACCTCCTGGCGGGTAAGCAAAAAGAGCGTGGACGCCCGGGACAAGGGCGACGTGCATTTCGTCTTATCCGTGGACGTAGCACTGAAAAACGAAGACGAAATCCTGAAACGGCTAAAGCCCGGCACAGCGGTGAAGGTGCAGCCCATCGCGGGCGTACAGGTGATTCACCGGGCGTATTCCGGCCCGCGCCCGGTGGTGGCGGGG
>CADBCX010000132.1 GCA_902793245.1 uncultured Eubacteriales bacterium
GGGTCCAGGGCGGTCACCGCCCTGGTGCAGGGTTTAGGGGCCGCACAGGCCCCTGCTTCGTTACCCTTCACAACAAGATTGTTAGCAAAGATAAATCTTTCTCTTGCGCAAAAGGGAGAAAAGGATGTATACTGGGAAGGGTATATAGACCGGGGATGAAAAAGCCGGGCGATACGGAAGCTTTTCCGGATTGCGACGGTGCAAATGTACTGCGAAAGGGTGGATGAAATGGAGATTCTGGAAATCCTGCTGCTTATATTTTTGAACACGGAGCTGTCGCCATTCTCGATTGGCCAGAGCTTGCTGTACCTGGTGGGGCTGTTCTTCATTTTCAGGAAGTGCGGCGTGCAGGGCTGGTGGGCGCTCATTCCCTGGGCGCGGGATTATAAGCTGGGCGTCTGCGCCGGACGGGAGCCGGAAGGGCGCAGCCTGTGCATCCTGTCTTTCCTGACCACGATTGCCAGCCTCGTCACCCGGTACATTGATCCGCAATCCAACTTCGGCCTGTTCATGAGCTTTGTGGCATTCTTCCTGCTGCTGCTGGATCTTTACTACCAGATTCGTGTGTTCCTGGGCCTGATCGAAGTGTTCGGCAGGAAAAAATGGTGGATTCTTCCGTGGGTCTTGGCGGAAGCCCTCGTGGCGCCGCTGTGGGGCCTGCTGCCGCAATTCAAGCCCCTGTGGACGGTGCAGCAGATTCAGAGCGAAGCGGCCAACTTCTTCTCCGGCTCCAAGGCGCAGGTGCTGGACAACGGCCTGACCGTGAACCTGGAAGAACGCACCGCCACGGAGTTCTTCAAGAAAAAATACCTGCTGCGGGATATCCACATGTACATTCAGCCCGGCCACATGGTGCTGCTGCTGGGCGGCTCCGGCGCGGGCAAGACCACGTACCTCAACGCCGTGAACGGCTATGAAAAGGCCAAGGCCGAGGTGGTGCTCAACGGCACCAATATGTACAAGCATTACAAGGACATGCAGTACGACATCGGCTTCGTGCCCCAGCTGGACCTGATGCGCGGGTCTGACAGCGTGTTCCGCACCCTGATGGACGCGGCCTCCCTGCGCCTGCCCCAGGATTTCTCCCGGGTGGATCGGCAGAAGCGCGTGGAAGATGTGATGAACATTTTCGGCCTGACACCGGTGAAGGATAACCTGGTCAGCAAGCTGTCCGGCGGCCAGCGCAAGCGGCTGTCCATCGCCATGGAATTCATCTCCAACCCCTCCCTGTTCATCCTGGACGAGCCGGACAGCGGGCTGGACGGCGTGATGGCCCGGGAGCTCTTCGAGCAATTGCGCATGATTGCCGACCAGGGCAAGATCATCATCGTCATCACGCATACGCCCGACCGGGTGATCGACCTGTTCGACGACGTGATCGTGCTGGCGAAGGACGCCAAGCGCACGGGCCGCCTGGCCTACTTTGGGCCGATCACGGAAGCGCGGGAATTCTTCGGCAAGGAAAGAATGGAAGAAATCGTCAAGTCCATCAACCGCGAGGAAGAGGGCGGCGAAGGCCGGGCGGACGAATTCATCCTGAAATATGCGGAGGTGCAGCATGGCTGAAGTGAATTTGAACGAACCCAAGGTATTTCGTAAGCTGCGCCATCGGGGCCGCATGAGCCAGATTCCCATTTACTTTGGCAAGCAGCTTCGCTTTTTCGTGAACCAGAGCGACTGGAAAGTGATTCCCATGGCCGCCGTCATCGCCTTTCTGGTGGGCATGGTGATTCGCAAACGGCTGTTCCTGACCATGGAAGGCACGCTCATCGGCGCGTTCGCCCTGGCCTGCGTGGCCATCTGGAACGGCTGCTTCAACTCCATCCAGTCCATCTGCCGCGAACGGCCCATCGTGAAGCGCGAGCACCGCAGCGGCATGCATATCACGTCCTACATCATCGCCCATATGATGTATCAGCTGCTCCTGTGCCTTATCCAGACCGGCATTACCCTGTACGTGCTGAAAATGATGGAGATTCAATTCCCCGACACAGGGTTCATGACGCCCTGGATGATCCTGGATATCGGCATTTCCATGCTGCTGATCACCTATGCGTCGGACATGATGAGCCTGTTCATTTCCAGCGTGTGCCACACCACCACCGGGGCCATGACGGTGATGCCCTTCGTGCTGATTTTCCAGCTGGTGTTTTCCGGCGGCATCATTCCCCTGCCCGACGCGGTGAAGCCCCTGTCCAATTTCACCATTTCCACCTACGGCATCCAGGCGCTCGCCGCCCAAAGCGGCTACAACGAGCTGCCCATGGCCACCGCCTGGAACATCCTGTACAACATGCGGAATAACGAAATCGGCGGCACCGTGACCTTGGGCCAGGTGATGGATCTGCTGAACAGCCCCGCCGTGGAAAAGCGCCGGGATATGGAAATCATGAAATCCTTCACCGTGGGCGAGGCCGCCGACATCCTCAGCAAGGCGGACGATACGCTTCACCTGCGGGACAGGGAAGTGACCCATTCCTTCACCCTGCGCGAGCTGCTGACAGGCTTGAAGGAAAGCGACGCTTTCCAGCAATTGCGGGACTATGAGCTGGTTCCTGCCGCGCAGCCCGCGCCAGCGGAGGAAGCCGCTTCCACCGCTGAAGCCGCCGCCGCGGAAACACCTGCCGAAGAAGTAACCGCGGGCGGGCCCGCCGAGGAAACTGCGAAGCCCGCCGTCACCGTGGGCAGCCTGCTGGATATGCTGCTTGAAAACGAAGATACGAAGGCCGTCCTGGACAAGGAGCTCGGCGCGACCATGACCCTGGGCCAGGTGCTGGACGCCCTGCACGCGGAGGATGTCATCGCTTCCTTGAGCGATAAACAGCTCAACCAGCCCGTTACCCTGGGCCAGGCGGCGGATTTCCTGAAAAACAACGAAGCGCTGCAAAATGAGCGCGACCGGGAATTCACCTTTACAACCACCATCGGCGACCTGTTCGACCTGGTGGGAGAAGAAAACGTGAAGCAGGTCGTGCTGGAAAAGACCGCCGCCGCCAGCTACAACGCCGAGTATGAACGCACGGTCGAAAACGTGGTGGACAACTGGGTCGCGCTGGCGCTGTTCGCGCTCTTGTTCGCACTGTTGGCAACCATCTCTCTGGAATTCATCGATAAAGACCGGCGCTGATCCGCCGGGCCATCCATAAAACAAATGAACGGCGTGAATCCCTGCCGATCCGGTTGGGGATTCACGCCGTTATGATATATGCCGCCGTTTTTTCGATTCACGGCGTCCGCTTTTTTACTGCATTGCCTCCTGGAAAGCGTCGAAGAATTCGGGGCAGGCCCAGGTGCCGCAGGCGATCACGCGCTCGCCGTTGACGGCCATTTGCAGCACCAGGCCGGACTTGAGCTGGATCAGCAGCGACTGGTTGGTTTCGCTGCCGCCGGCCCGGAGGAAGGAAGCGCTGCTGAGCAGGATGCCCACCAGGCGCTGGGCGGTGGCGGGATCGTTGATCGCGCCGACGCCGGACAGCTCCAGCGCCACGGCGGAGGAGGCTTTCAGCGTGTCGCTCAGCCTTTCGCCGCCGACCAGGGCGCTGTCGCCGAAGGAAACCCGCTGGAACACGCGCATCTGGCCGTTCACCTTGGCGGCGGCCATGGCCCCGTTCATGCCGTTCACGGCGTACACCGTTTCACCCGCCTGCACCGCATTGGAGCAGATGCCGTTCTTTCCGGCCAGGGCGGGCTCGCTGGTGAAGGTGGACACCGTGCCCAGGCTGCCGCCCAGCAGGGAAGAGGAGATGGAAGTGGGGTTGGTCAGCAGCCGGTAATACCGCCCGTCCACGCAGATCAGCGGGAAATTGCCGCCGCTCATGGGCGCCCAGATGCTGCGGTAGGAGGGGTTCCGGGAGGGCTTGATGGAAATGCTGCCCGGCGGCACGTCCAGGGCCAGCTTTTCGCCCACCGTCACCGACCCGGCGGGGTGGGATTCAATCAGCGGCGTCTGAATGCCCGGGGCGTTGTTCCCGTGCAGGCGGGGCAGCGCGAACGCCAGCCCGCCCACCAGCACAACCAGGGCGCAGAACGCGGGCACCAGGCGCTTGGCTTGGAACGCCGGCTTGCGGGTTTTCCCCTCTGCCGCCCGCAGGATCTTCCGTTTCAGCTGTTCATCCGCCTGAAGACCGCTGGACGCCGCGATATCCGGCAAGGCCCGCAGCCTTTCCTCCACGTTCTTCATCGCGAACCACTCTCCTTTAATATTTCTTCCAGTTTTTTGCGGCCCCGGCTGAGGCGGCTGGAGATGGTGCCCTCCGGCACGTTCAGCATGCCTGCCATTTCGGCGATGCCGTAGCCCTGGTAATAATGCAGCAGAATCACGTCCCTGAAATCGGCGGGCAGCTTTCGGATGGCCGCCATCAGCTCCTGCTTTTCCAGGCGTTCGTCCATCTGGTCCGGCGCGGGGGTCAGCTCCAATGCCGGGCTGCCCAGCACCACGCGCTTTACCCATGCGGCGCGCCAAAGATCCCGGCAGCGGTTCAGGGCGACTTTCAGCAGCCAGGCCTTTTCCTTCCCCGGCTCCAGGTCGGGGGCGTGTGTCAGCAGCCGCACAAACACGTCCTGGGTCACGTCCTCGGCCTGCTGCCGGTCGCCCAGGTAAAAGTAGCTGACCCGAAGCACGTCGCTGGCGTACCGCGAATACAGTTCCTCGAACCGCTCGTTGTCCATGCGGCCCGTTTGTGCCCGCTCATTCATATAACGGCGTACCTTTCCCATTTCTTGCACGTTCAGCAAATATTTTTCAGAAAAAAACGTGGGTTGTCTTTTTCTTTCCCGCCCATTATACCGCAATCGGCACGGCAAGGTCAAGAGGCGGAAACGCCGTCCGGCAATCCGGAAGAAATAAAACCACATCCAACAGACAGCTAAAATACAAAGGAGAATCTTGACAAAACGCGCGGAAAGCGTACAATATATTGTAATCGCTATGACGGAGTTACGCTTTTCCGGATCGCATGGCAGAGAGTTGGCGGCGGGTGCGAGCCAATCTTGCGCGGAAGGGCGGCCTCGCTCCCGAGCTGAACGCCTGAACAGAAATCAGTAGGGCGTTCCGGGTCGTTCCGTTACCAGGACGAGGGGCTTGCAAGAGCCTGCTGAGAGGCCGGATTCATCACGAAGCGGCAACAAGGGTGGTACCGCGGTAAAGAATTGCTTTATCGTCCCTGAAGCGCAGGAGCGCTTTGGGGATTTTTCAATTCCATCATTGATTATCAAACGGGAGGAACAACACGTATGCGCTCCATCACCTTCTCCGATCAGACCATGCTCACCGCTGCGGCGAAAGCGGCGGGATTCCGGCAGAAATTAGAAGCCGCCCGGAAGCTGGATCATCTGGGCCTGTCCGCCGTGGAAATGCCCAAGCTCTCCGGCCAGGAGGCCGACGTGCTGCTGATGCGCTCCTTGTGCTCCACGGTAAAGCGTGGGTTTTTGGCGCTTCATACGGGGATCACAGTCGATGAAGTCAACCGCGCGTGGGACGCGGTGAAGGGCGCGGAACAGCCCCGGCTGATTCTCTCTATGCCCCTGACCAGCGCGCAATTGGAATACATTTGCCACTTGAAGCCGCCCAAGGCCATTGAGCGCATTGCCGAACTGGTGAAAGCCGCGCGGAGCCTGACGAACGAGGTGGAATTCGTCTGCGGCGACGTGACGCGGGCGGAGCTTGCCTATGTGAAGGAAGCGCTGAAAACCGCCGTGGAAGCGGGGGCGACGAGGATCACCTTAGAGGACGCCGCCGGATTATCGCTGCCGGAGGAAATCGCCGCGCTGGTGAAGGAAGCCCGGGCCGTGGTGGGGGAGACCATGCCCCTCTCCGTCCGCTGCGGCAACGAACTGGGCCTTGCCATTGCCTGCGCCGTGGCCGCATTGCAGGCGGGCGCGGATGAAATCAAAACCGCCTATAACGACGAAAACAGCCTGAGCGCCGCAAGCATGGCAAAGCTGCTGCGTTCCCGGGGCGCTGACCTGCAGTTGGAAAGCACCCTGAACGTTACAAGAGTTGACCGCACGGCGGGCGAACTGGACGGCCTGCTGACCGCCGCGCCCAAAACCGTGGCGACTGCCGGAGAACCCAAGGAGGGCGACATTCCCGCCGGGGAAACCCTGGCCCAGGCCATTGCGTCCCTGGGCTACGAATTGGATGAAGCGGACATGGCCCACGTGCAGGAGGCCGCCGAGCGGGAAGGCAAGGGCCGCACCCTGAACCTGGCAGAACTGGAGGCCATCGTGCTGACCGTGGCCCAGCAGGTGCCGCCCACCTACCGGGTGAAGAGCTACCTGGTGAACAGCGGCAACACCATCACCCCCTCCGCCCACGTGGCGCTGGACAAGAACGGCGAAACCCTCACCGGCCTGTGCGCCGGGGACGGCCCCATCGACGCCGCATTCCTGGCGATTGAGCAGATCATCGGGCGGCACTTTGAAATGGACGATTTCCAGATCGCCGCCGTCACCCAGAACCGGGAGGCCATGGGCGACGCGCTGGTGAAGCTGCGGCATGGGGGAAAGGTGTACGCGGGCAAGGGCATTTCCACCGACATCATCGGCGCGGCCATCCGGGCCTACCTGAACGCCCTGAACAAAATCGCCTATGAGGAGAAAACCGTATGAAGCTGAGCTTTTCCACGGGCGGCTGGCCCTTCTCCCTGGATGAATGCGCGTCCTTAGCAAAGGAAATGCGCTATGACGGGCTGGAAATATCTTCTGATAGTTTATCGCGCTTTGAGCATTCCGGCGCGCCCCTGTCTCCCGGACGGCTGCATGACACCGTGCGCAGGCTGAACGAAGCGGCCCTGTCCATCGCCGCGCTGAAAGCGTCGGAGAACTGGGAAGCCGAGGAGGCCATGGCGCTGATTGCCCTGGCCCACGATTTGCGGTCGCCTTTCGTGGTGCTGCCCATGAGCGAAACCGGCAAAGCGTCGGAAGAAAAAATCGCCCCCGTGCTGCCGGTGGCGGAAAAGGCGGGGGTGTCCCTGCTGATTCCCAGCGCCGGACCGTATGCGGACACGGGATTATTGAAAGCGTTCCTGGATAATTTTGCCTCCGACTTCTTGGGCGCTGCCTGGCGGGTGCCCGCCGCGGCGGCGGTAAAGAGCCCGGAAGAAATCGTCACCGACCTGGGCGCGTACATCCGCCACGTATACCTCTGCGACGGGGAAATCGAAAACGGAAAAATGAAGGAAAAGCTGCTGGGCGAAGGCAATCTGCCCCTCAAGGACGTGTTCGCTGCCCTGCGCTCCATCAGCTTTGAAGGCTTCTTCTCCTTCGACTGGACGCCGGGGGAGGGTGCTCTGGGTGACGCGGACGTGGTGCTGTCCCATTACGCAGCCCTGGCCCGGAACCTGGGCAAAGACCCCCGGCGGCAGCGCCACATCCTGTACGACAACAAGCGCAAGACCGGCAAGTACGTCTGGAAGAAGGACATTCTGATCGAAGAAACCTTCCCCTCCCTGTTGGACCGGATGGTGGAGGAATTCCCCGACCAGTACGCTTTCCGCTACACCACCCTGGATTACACCCGCACCTACGCCCAGTTCCGGGACGACGTGGATACCTGCGCTCGGGCGCTGATGGCGATGGGTGTGCGGCGCGGCGCGAAGGTGGCGGTCTGGGCTACCAACGTGCCTCAGTGGTACATCACCTTCTGGGCCACGACGAAAATCGGCGCGGTGCTGGTGACGGTGAACACCGCCTATAAAATCCACGAAGCGGAATACCTGCTGCGCCAGAGCGACACCCACACGCTGGTGCTGGTGGAGGGCTGGCGGGATTCGGACTACGCGGGCATCATCAAGGAGCTGTGCCCCGAACTGACCGGCGCCGAGCCCGGCGAACCGCTGCACATTAAGCGGCTGCCCTTCCTGCGCAATATCGTCACCGTGGGCTTTTCCATGCGGGGGTGCCTCACCTGGCCGGAATTCCTGACCCGCGCCCGCAGAACGCCCAAAGAAGCGCTGCTGCGCCGGGCGGCCCAGGTGCAGCCCGACGACGTATGCAACATGCAGTACACCTCCGGCACCACCGGCTTCCCCAAGGGCGTCATGCTTACCCACCGCAACATTGTCAACGACGGCAAGTGCATCGGCGACCGCATGGATTTGTCCACCGCCGACCGGATGATGATTCAGGTGCCTATGTTCCATTGCTTCGGCATGGTGCTGGCCATGACCG
>CADBCX010000133.1 GCA_902793245.1 uncultured Eubacteriales bacterium
TTATTGAAAGAAAAGGCGATGAAGCTTTAATTTAGTGTGGAGTGTGGGGATTTGTACCAAACAACTTGAACTAACGAGCAATAGAACGATTGGATAACTTGTAAAAGTTAGACTGTCATCCCTTCGACTACGCTCAGGGCAGGCTCTGAGCGCATCCGGACGCGAAGGATCTGAACGCCAATCGTCCACGAAAGCCTAAGGGATTCATCATGCGGAATTACAACTACTATGTTTACATTCTCACCAGCTATAATGGCAGAGCAATGTATATCGGCTTTACCAATAACCTGGAACGAAGAATCCAGGAGCATAAAAGCGGCCTGATTGATGGATTTACCAAGAAATATCAGGTGCACAAACTGGTGTATTATGAGTATTACGAAGACGCCAATGCAGCAATCGCCAGGGAAAAAGAATTGAAAGGCTGGAAAAGGGAGCGGAAAAACGCCCTGGTGCAAGCAACGAATCCAGAATGGAAAGAGATACTTCTTTTCGATGATTGCGTATGATTGATACCATTGCGTTTCAGATCCTTCGTTTACCACTTCGCTTCGCTGCGTGGTGCTCAGGATGACAGCATTACGATCGTACTATATAGATGCTATATAGTACCGTTGCATTTTTAATTAGGAGTACGTTATGGAGCAGACCTCACATATTCGTCAATTACCTCCCGAAGTGATTGGCCAAATCGCGGCGGGGGAAGTCGTGGAGCGGCCCGCGGCGGCGATCAAGGAACTGGTGGAAAACAGCATGGACGCGGGGGCGACCGCCATCACGGTGGACATCAAGGAAGGGGGGCTGACCTCCTTCCGGGTGGTGGACAACGGCAGCGGCATCCAGCCCAGCGACATCCGCCTGGCCTTCGCCCGCCACGCCACCAGCAAGATCCGCACCGCCGAGGACTTATACGGCGTGCGGTCTTTGGGCTTCCGGGGCGAAGCGCTGGCCTCCATCGCGGCGGTATCGAAGGTCACCTGCCAGACCCGCGCCAGGGGCCAGGACATGGGCCTGACCGTGCGCAACGAGGGCGGCGACATCCTGGACATTCAGGACTCCGCCTGCCCGGAGGGCACCACCTTCACGGTGAAGGAGCTGTTTTACAACGCGCCGGTGCGCCGCAAGTTCCTGAAAAAGCCCGCCACGGAAACCGCCGCCGTCAGCGAGCTCATGGCCCGGCTGATTCTTTCCCATCCCACGGTGTCTTTCCGCTTCATGGCGGACGGCAAGCTGGTGTATTTCAGCGCGGGGGACGGGCGGCTGGAAAGCGCGGTCATGAGCGTGTACGGAACGGACACCCTGAAGCTGCTCACCAAAATCGAAGGCAATATGAACGGGGTCATGCTGTCCGGCTACGTGGGTGTGGGCGACGCGGGCCGGGGCAACCGCAGCCACGAGCATTTCTTCCTGAACGGGCGCGCCATGAAAAGCCCGCTGCTGTCCTCCGCCGTGGAAAACGCCTGCCGCCAGCGGGTGACCATCGGGCGGTTCCCCCTGTGCGTGCTGCACCTGACCATGCCTTTTGAAAACGCCGACGTGAACGTGCACCCCAATAAATGGGAAGTGCGCTTCCAGGACGAGCGCGACGTGCGGGAAGCGGTGGAGACCATCGTGTTTGAAACGCTGGAAAAAACCAACGCCGCGCCGCCGATTCCGCCCATGTTCGTGCAGCCAGAAAAAGCCGCGCCCGCGCCCGCGAAGATTCAGGTCAGCGAACCGGTACAGCCCCCGGAGGACGCGCCGAAAGCAGCGCTGGCAAAGGACAGCCGCCTGAGCGCCTTCACGGAGGACGGCCAGCTTCCTTCCTTCGCGCCCGCGCCGCCGCCCAAGGAACGGGAACCCCTGCCGCCCCGCATGATGGAACGGCCCTTCGCTTCTTCCCTGCATGACGCCGGCGGCTCCCTGCTGCCGCCCCGGAAGCCGGAAACAAAGCAGGCACAGATTCAGCCGGAACCGGAAGTTCAGCAGGTGGAGCAACCGATGGTGGAACAGCGGTTCCAGCAGAAGCCCATCCGGGTGATCGGCGTGGCGTTCAACACGTATATCGTGATGGAATACGGCGATCTGCTGATTCTCTCCGACCAGCACGCGGTTCACGAACGGCTGCTGTACGAAAAGTTCATGCAGGAAACCGCCTCCGCCCCCGCCAGCCAGACCATGCTGATCCCCCAGGTGGTGAACCTGAGCCCGGCGGAATACGCCTGCTTTGAGGAAAATCAGGAAACGCTGCTGAAAGCAGGCTTTGACCTGTCGCCCTTTGGGGACACCTCCGTGCAGCTGCGGGGCGTGCCCATCATCCTGGGCCAGCCCCAGGCGGAAAGCTGCCTCAGGGAAGCGCTGGACGAACTGCTGGACAACCCCTCCGCTACCCCCGCCGACCGCACCAGCCGGGTCATCCAGATGGCCTGCAAGCACGCGGTGAAGGGCGGCGAACGCCTGCCGGAGGACAGCGTCGTGCAGCTCATCCGGGACGTGATCGACCAGAAAGTGACGCCCACGTGCCCCCACGGGCGGCCCCTCATGGTGCAGCTCACCCACGCGGAGCTGGACAAGCGGTTCCGCAGAATTCAAAATTAACCCGATTGACTGAAATTTATGCTTGCTGTTTTGGCATCTTTCCTGTATAATAGGTGCGTTGTCTTGAACAAATAAGTTAGGAGATGTATTTACCATGCGGAAAAAGAGTGTTCTGGCCCTGCTGCTGGCCCTCGTGATGATTCTGAGCGGCTGCACGTTGGTGACAAAGGATGAGGAAAAAGATAACGCCCGCGTCATTATCGACGTGAATGGCGAAACCGTTGACAAGCAGACCATCGTTTCCTCCGTTCGGAGCCAGATCAGCCAGAATGAACAGTACAACCAGCTGTTCCAGGCTTATTATGGATACGGCAATATGTATCCCACGGATGAAGCCACCGTTACTTCCCAGGTGATCGAATCCTATACCACCAACCTGGTGCTCAAACAGAAAGCAGCCGCCCTGGGCATGGATCAGATGACCGATGAAGAAAAAGCCCATGCGGAAGAACACGCGAAGGAATACTACAATTCTTTCCTCCAGTCTGTGATCAGCGCTTATCTGCCCAACAGCGGCCTGGAAGGCGACGAACTGACCGCCGCCGCTGAAAAGTATGTGGCGGATAACGCCATCAAGACCGCCGACGGCCGCTTCACTTACGATGATTTCCTCAAAACCGCCCTGGAAAACGAAGCGATTGAGAAGCTTGAGGCCGACATCGTGAAGGACGTGACCGTAACCGAAGAGGAAATCAAGGCGGATTTCGACGCCAAGGTGGAAGAAGCCAAGGCCACGATGGAAACCGACCCCGATGCTTACGGCAAGAACGTGATGAACGGCGCTGCCGTGTATTATGTCCCTGCGGGCTACCGCATGGTGAAGCACATTCTGATCAGTGTTTCCGATGAGGACAGCAAGGCCGCCGACGAAGCCCAGACCGCTCTCAGCGAAGCGCAGGACGCCCTGGCCAACGCCGCCGAGGACGCGGATAAGGACGCGCTGCAGGCCGCCGTGGACGCTGCCCAGGCCGCTTACGATGAAGCCAAAGCCGCCGGCATGGCGAACGCCAAGGCCAAGGCTGACGAAGTGTACGCCAAGGCCGCCGCTGAAGGCGCGGACTTTGATGCGCTGATTTCCGAATACAGCGCCGACCATATGCCTGAAAACGGCTATGCCATCCGCGAAGGCTCCGCTCTCTTCGTTGCGCCCTTTGTGACCGGCGCCATGGCCCTGCAGAATGTGGGCGATGTGAGCGAGCCTGTGGAGACTGCCTACGGCTACCATATCATCAAGTACGTGTCCGACGTGCAGGAAGGCCCCGTTGATCTGGAAACCGTGCGTGAAAGCATTTCTTCCAGCCTGCTCAGCACCAAAAAGGATGAACTGACCGACGCCGCCATCAAGCAGTGGATCGACGAAGCCAATGTGAAGACCTTCCTGGATCGCATGAAGTAAGAAGGAAGGGCCTTCCCGGAATGAGCAAATCCCCCGGAAACGGGGGATTTTTTTGTGCGCGCATACAAAATTAATAACGTTTGCAAAACATGCGCGGGGGAGAGGGATGCACGTTTTCCCATGGAGCGATACATGCTTTTGATTCACATATTACCTGAGTAATTTTGCCAAATTGCACATGAAAAGTATTGACAATCCTTTCCGATGCGGTTATAATACAAATGCAAACGATTGCAAGAATTGCAATCCGGCGATCGGACGCGACGGAGGGGGGAAACGAACGTGGTCAGACTCAAGGACATTGCGCAGGCCTGCGGCGTTTCCGCCTCGACAGTGTCCCGGGCGCTCAACGGGCTCACGGGCTCCGATAAAAAGAACAGTGCCATGATCCGCCAGAAAGCCAAGGAAATGGGCTATTTTCCCAACGCCGCCGCCCGTACGCTGAAAACCAGCCGTTCCCACAACATCGGCATCCTGTATGAGGACAGGATGGATCACGAATATTTCAGCCTTCTGCTGAACGAACTTCGCTTCGGCGCGGAGGATATGGGCTATGACCTGACCTTTATCCGCCGTTCCGCGCATACCAACGAAGAAGGAACCTACTTTGACCGCGCAATGCGCCGCAGCCTTGACGGCGTGATCGTGGTGCAGGCGGACTTCAACGCCGCCGATGTGATGCGCCTGGTGGCGGGCAGCATTCCCACCGTGGTGATCGACCACGCTTATGAAGGCGGCGACTGCGTGATGAGCGACAACCGGACGGGGATTGAAGCGCTGGTGCGCGCGGCCTGGAACCTGGGGCATCGGCGCATCGCCTATATCCACGGGGAGGATTGCCTTGTCACCCGTGAACGCCTGTCGGGATTTTACAAGCAATGCGCGGAGCTGGGCGCGCGGGTGCCGGGGGAATATGTGATGGAAACCCATTTCCACGACCCGGCGGCCTGCGGAGAGGCCGTCAATCGGCTGCTGGAGCTGGCGGAGCCTCCGACTTGCGTGCTCTGCCCCGACGATTTCAGCTGCCTGGGCGCGCTGGCGGCGCTGGAAGAACGCGGCCTTCGCGTGCCGCGGGACGTGAGCCTGGCGGGTTACGACGGCATCCGGATGGGGCAGATGATGCGTCCGCGCCTGGCCACCGTCCGGCAGGATGCCGCGGGGGTGGCGCAAAACGCCATTGAACTGCTGCTGGACGCCATCGAAAACCCGGAGACTCATCGGCCTCGGCGGATCACCGTGCAAGCGGCGATGCTGGAAGGGGAAACCCTGGGACCTGCAAAACATAGCTGAACCGCCGTATGGCGGAAGCGATATCAACAACGCACGATTTTGAAGGAGGAAGCATCATGAAAAAGACTCTGGCTGTCGTTCTGTGCCTGGCGCTGATGATGAGCGCGCTGGCTATCGTGCCCGCTGTGGCGGAAGAAGCCGTCCACCCCGTGGCGTACATCATGTACGCGGACGGCGCGTGGGCCAACCAATTCTGGATGGACGGAAACGAGTATCCCGTGAAAGCCACCACCGCCGAAATCACCGGCGCGGGCGACTACACCGTGGGCCTGGAATTCAATGAAGAAGCCCAGGGCCTGGCCTTCACCGCACTGGGCATCACCGACGGCGAAATCAAGCTGCCCGGCTACACCATCGAGCTGAAAGCCATCCGCGTGAACGGGGAAGCCATCGCCTTTGAAAAGGGCTACACCTCCTCCGACAACGGGGTGGAAACCCGCATGAACATCTACAACGAATGGGTCAGCGAAGTGCCCAAGGACGCCCGTTCCTTCGACGGCAAGACCGATGACGCCAAGCCCATCATCGTGGACAAGGAACTGTTCGCCTCCGTCAAGACCGTGGAGATCGACTTCGCGCTGCATCAGTTCGGCGTGGACACCGCCTATATCATGTACGCTGACGGCTCCTGGGCCAACTGCTTCTGGATGGACGGCAATGAATATCCCGTGAAGGCCACCACCGCCAAGATCGACGGCTTCGGCGACTACACCGTGGGCCTGGAATTCAACGAAGAAGCCCAGGGCCTGGCCTTCACCGCGCTGGGCATCGTGAACGGCGAAAAGACCTATCCCGGCGCTTATATCAAAATCAACGCCCTGCGGGTGAACGGCGAGGAAATTGCCTTTGAAAAGGGCTACACCTCCTCCGACAACGGCGTCGAGACCCGCATGAACATCTACAACGAGTGGGTGGGCGAAGTGCCCGCCGACGCCCGTTCCTTCGACGGCAAGACCGACGACGCCAAGCCCATCATCGTGGACAAGGAACTGTTCGCCGCGGTCAAGAGCTTTGAAATCGACTTCTCCCTGCTGCCCGTCACCGACGTGGCTTACATCATGTACGCCGACGCTTCCTGGGCCAACTGCTTCTGGATGGACGGCAACGAGTATCCCGTAAAGGCCGCCACCGCGGAAATCACCGGCGCGGGCACCTACACCGTGGGCCTGGAATTCAACGAGGAAGCCCAGGGCCTGGCCTTCACCGCGCTGGGCATCGTGAACGGCGAAAAGACCTTTAACGGCTATTTCATCGACATCACCGAAATCAAGGTGAACGGTGAAGCCATCGAACTGGGCAAGGGCTACACCTCCTCGGACAACGGCATCGAGACCCGCGAGAACATCTACAACGAATGGGTGGGCGAAATCCCCGCTGACGCCCGCCGCGCCGACGGCGACCTGGAAGGCGCTTCCGCCATCATCGTGGACAAGGAAGCCTTTGCCGCGGTCAAGACCGTGGAAATCACCTTCAATTACATCTACGGCAAGCCCATCGAAAAGGACGACGCGCCCATGACCCAGGAAGAAGCGGACGCCCTGAAGCAGGCCGGCTTCAACGCCTACATCGCCGTGCAGGGCAAGGACACCTATGTGTTCCGCAACAACTGGGACGAAGCTAACTACGGCAAGGAGAACGCCGAATTCTTCAACCGCCTGACCGGCTGGGACGCCGAGAACAACGCCGTGGACTACGGCGGCTCCTTCGTGGACGCTGAAATCAAGGGCGACGGCGAATACACCGTGTCCTTCACCACCGGCGACATGGGCATGGGCGAAACCAAGGATTATAACATGCTCTATGTGTCCACCGACATTCCCAGCAAGCTGGTGAAGGATGGCTTCTTGACCATCGACAATGTGAAGGTGAAGTTCGGCTCCGGCGCGACTCAGGAATACACCGAGGTCAACACCGAGGGCGATTACGCCGCCGTCAAGATCATCGACACCTATAACCAGGCCGCCGCGCCCTCCATCGTCTGGAGCATCCCCGGCGCCAACGAAACCGTCGCCATCACCTTCACTGTCAGCGGGTGGTAATGGTGTAATGAAAGGGATTAGGTGGATAATGGAATGATAAAAGCCAATTCCTGACCCACATGAAACCCGGCAATGAGATTCTTCGCCACGGCGGGCGCTCTGCTTGCCCGCCTGCTCAGAATGACATACTTGCAGGTTGCATAGAAGTTTTGTATGCAGAGCGTAAGAATGAAAGAATGCAGCCGCGCTGTCATCCTGAGCAGCGGCCCAAGCAGAGCGGGCCGCGTCCGCGAAGGATCTCATAGCCGGGTATCGGACTGGTTCCTTTGAGGAGGATTCTATCAATTTTTCCCATTTGAGTCGCTTAAATGTGACCAAGCATTTCACCCTAATCCCTCATCCTTCAATCCCTAAATTCCAAACAAGGAAGTGATCAGCGCATGGCCTTTGCCTCTCAACGCGCGCCGCAGGGCGAGCGCCTGTCCCTGGGCCGCCGCCTGCCGCTGTGGGTGTTCCGCGCCGCGGCGCTGCTGGCGGGGATCGCCATGTTTTTCCCGCCCGCCAATCCGGGGCGCATCAGTGAAAAAATCAACGCTTCGGCCAGCCTGTTCACCAACGGCGTCAGCTACGGCACCATCACCAACAGCATGGGCCGCATCCTGCGCTCCCAGTGGATTCAGGACGCGGACATCACCCTGCTGATGGTCGCCTGCATCGTGGTGATGCTGGGCGTGATCCTGTGCGGCGTGGGCGGCTGCATGAGCCTGGGCAACCGCAAAATGCGGCGGCGGGGCTTCCTGTTCCCGCTGGTCGGCGCGCCGGTCATGGCAGTCGGCCTGGCGCTGATCCGCCTTTCCTACAGCAAAATGCTGGCCCACGGCGAGGAAGTGGGCAAGCTGGACAAGATCGGCGATGATCCCCGGCGGGTTCTGGACGTTCTGCGCCTTCGCGGGGCTGCTGTTCCTGACGGCGCTGATCGCCTTCCTGACTACGGAAAAGGAAACCGACCCTGCCGTGAAAATGGAAATGGACGAAAAATACCGGCTGTTCCTGATGATGCTGCCGGTAATCGTGCTGACCTTCATTTTCGCCTACCTGCCCATCTGGGGCTGGCGCTTCGCGTTCTTTGACTACACCCCCGGCGGCAGCATCGGCGCGGACAACTACGTGGGCTTCAAGTGGTTCAGCTTCCTGTTTTCCGACCCAGCCACCACGAAAGACCTGGTGCGGGTGCTGAGGAACACACTCATCATGAGCGGCCTGGGCATCGCCACCTCCTGGCTGCCCATCGCGTTTGCCGTGCTGCTGGCGGAGGTGCGCTCCACCAAGTTCCAGCGTTTCGTGCAGACCTTCACCACCATCCCCAACTTCATTTCCTGGGTGCTGGTGTACGCCATCGCCATCTGCATCTTCTCCACCGACGGCTTCATCAACAGCTTCCTGACCAACGTGATGCACACCGCCGCCAACACCAACTACCTGCAAATCGCCGACCACACCTGGCTGAAAATGCTGCTGTGGGGCACCTGGAAGGGCGTGGGCTGGAGCGCCATCGTGTACATCGCGGGCATCGCGGGCATCGACCAGCAATTGTACGAGGCCGCCAAGGTGGATGGGGCCAACCGCTTCCGCTGCATCTGGCACATCACCATCCCCGGTCTGACGCCCACCTACATGGTCATGCTGCTCATGAGCATCGCGGGCATCCTGTCCAACGGCATGGAGCAGTATCTTGTGTTCTCCAACGCCATGAACAAAGACGTGATCGAGGTGCTGGATCTGTATGTGTACAACATCGGCATCGGGCAGAACCGGATCTCGCTCAGTACCGTGGTGGGCATTTCCAAGTCCCTGATCGGCATCACGCTGCTTTTCGCAGCGAACGGCATTTCCAAGACCATTCGCGGCGAAAGCATCATATAAGGGGAGGCGAACAGCATGAGCAAGAAAGAAAAAGCCGCTTCCCTGCATATCAGGCGCACGACGGGAGACTGGGTGTTCGATATCGCGGTGATCATCTTCTTCTGCATCTTTACCTTCATCTGCATTTTCCCCTTCTATTACCTGCTCATCAACACCATTTCGGATAACGACCTGGTCACCAGCGGGCGGGTAAACTTCTTCCCCATGCTGAAAAACGAGGCGGGGGAGGCCGTGTTCGGCGCGCAGGTGGGCAATTATATCGCCCTGCGGAACGTGCAGGATTTAGGCTCCTCCGTGCTGGTCACGGTGGCCCGGACGGTTCTTGGCACCGCGCTGATGGTCGTCACCTCCGCCTGGGCGGGGTATCTGGTCACGAAGCAGAAGATGTGGAAGCGCTCCTTCTGGTACCGCTTCCTGGTGGTCACCATGTACTTTAACGCGGGCCTGGTGCCCTGGTACATGAACATGCTGATGATGGGCCTGACCGACAATTTTCTGGCCTATATCATCCCCGGTATGGTGGCCCCCTACAACATCATCCTGGTGAAAACCTACATTGAATCCATTCCCGCTTCCCTGGAGGAAAGCGCGGTGATCGACGGCGCGTCCACGGTGAAGGTGTGGCTGAAAATCATCCTGCCCCTCAGCGTGCCCATCCTGGCCACCATCGCCATCTTCGGCGCGGTGGGCAACTGGAACTCCTTCCAGGACTCCCTGCTGCTGATGAACAACCGGCCCGACCTGTACACCCTGCAGCACCGGCTGTATATCTACCTGAATTCCTCCAGCAACTTAGGCGCTATGATGAGCCAGGGCGGCACCATCAGCGAACAGGCCGCCCAGAGCATGCTGAACCAGCGGGTCATCCAGTACACCGTGTCCATGGTCAGCATCATCCCCATCCTGCTGGTCTACCCCTTCATGCAGCGCTACTTCGTCAAGGGCATCATGCTCGGGGCGGTGAAAGGTTGATTTCCCAATACAATCAAGGAGGTTGTATCCAAATGAAGAAACTGCTTGCTTTCCTGTTGGCTCTGTCGATCCTTTCCACCCTGGCGGCTCTGCCCGCGATGGCGGAGGACAAGGACATCTACGCCAAGCTGGAAGAAATCGGCGTGTACGACGGCGAGCCCATCACCATCAACGTGTACACCCAGCTGGCGAACTACAGCGGCATCCAGGCCCATTGGAGCGCCGACCTGCTGCTGGACATGTTCAACGTAAGAATCAACATCATCCCTGAATCCGACGGCACCTACGCCACCCGCATGGAGAGCGGCAACCTGGGCGACATCGTGGTCTGGGGCGCGGACGGCGACAAGTATCAGGACGCCGTGAGCCAGGGCCTGCTGCTGGACTGGGAGGAAGATGATCTGGCGGCGGAATACGCCCCTTACCTGTGGGCCAACTACCAGATGGCGCTGGAAGCCAACCGCGCCAAGAGCCCAGACAATAAGATCCACGGCTTCGGCCACAACGTGGCGCTGAAAGCGGGCAGCCATGAAAACTTCTTCTACACTTGGGACATCCGCTGGGATCTGTACCAGCAATTGGGCTGCCCCGAAGTGAAAGACCTGGACGGCATGATCGACCTGTTCAAGGCGATGAAGGAAATCTGCCCCACCGACGAGAACGGCAACGAAACCTACGCTGTGTCCATCTGGCCCGACTGGGACGGCAACATGGTGATGTACGTCAAGTCCCTGGCCACCGCCTACTACGGCTGGGACGAGTTTGAAATGGGCCTCATCAACACCGAAAACGGCCAGTTCCAGGGCTGCCTGGAGCCCGACGGCCTGTACATCCAGAGCCTGAAATTCTTCAATAAGCTCTACCGCGAAGGGCTGCTGGACCCCAACTCCGCCTCCCAGACCTATTCCACCATGGGCGAAAAGGTGAAGGCGGGCGGCACCTTCTGGAGCATCTTCAATTTCGCCGGCTCCTCCATCTTCAACACCACCGAGCACCTGGACGCGGGCAAGTACATGTACACCATGGTGCCCGAGGAAGCGACTCCCATTTCCTACGGCCTGTCCCTGACCGGCGGCAACCGCCTCTGGACCATCGGCGCGGACGCGGAATATCCCGAACTGTGCCTGGCGATCATTGACTACCTGGCGTCTCCCGAAGGCAGCCTGACCATGTGGTACGGCCCCAAGGGCATGACCTGGGATTACGACGACGAGGGCGGCGCGTACTTTACCGAGCTGGGCAAAAAGACCAGCCAGGACCCCGGCTTCGACATGACCGGCACCGTGCTCATCGGCCCCCGCACCGGCAAGGAATACCCCCAGAGCGGCACCTATAACGACGGCGCACTGCAAATCAACAACACCACCCTGACCGCCAGCCAGCAGAACCCCGACAGCAAAAAGACCGAAACCCTGGACAGGGAAGGCTGGGTCAGCGTGCTGAGCTCTGACCTGAAACCCATCCAGCAGGCCTGGTGCGAATGGGCAGGCGCAGCCTCCACCCAGCAGTATCTGGAAAAGCACCCCTACAAGGTGATGCTGGACAAGGGCACCTACGCCCCCGCCAAGCGCGACCAGGTGCTGGATACCAAGTGGAGCCAGATTCAGACTGCGGTGAAAACCTATTCCTGGCGCGCCATCTACGCCAAGAACGACGGCGAATTCAACTTCCACCTGAACCAGATGATCAAGGACTGCAACGCCTACGGATACGCGGACTGCGTGGCCTGGTGCGAGGAGCAGGCGGCTCTGTGCTGGGCGGCCCAGCAGGCCCAGGCGGCGCTGACGAAGTGAAAGTGACTATCCCAAAGCCTTCCCCTCAAGGGGAAGGCTTTGGGGTGGCGATTCAAAGCCCCCAACAATCCCCCCCGACAAAAATCTTTCCCCCTCCCCGCAAGGCGAGGGGGCCTTTTCAAACGAAGGGAAGGACGGAAGGAAATGAAAAAGATGACAGGCATATTTCTGGCGATCTTGCTGCTCTGCTTCTGCCTGCCCGCGCTGGCGGACGACGGCGCGGTGCGGGAAGGACTGACCGCGGTGGAAGCCACCCGGCTCATGGGCAACGGCATCAACCTGGGCAACACCATGGAAGCTTGCGACAATACCCGGGGCCATTATTCCGACGATCCCACGGTGTACGAAACCGGCTGGGGCCAGCCCGTGACCACCCAAGCCATGCTGGATGGGATGAAGGCCGCGGGGTTCGATACCATCCGCATCCCCGTGGCCTGGATGACCAACGCCACCGCCATGCCCTTTGAAATGAAGGATTACACCATTAGCGAAGCATACCTGGCCCGGGTGAAGGAGATCGTGAACTACGCCCGGAACGCCGGGATGTACGTGATCCTCAACGACCACTGGGACGGCGGCTGGTGGGGCATGTTCGGCTCGGAGAGCAAGGAAACTGCCGACTTCGCCATGGAAGCCTACCGGGGCATGTGGCAGCAGATCGCGGATTATTTCCGGGATTACTCCGATTACCTGATCTTTGAAAGCGCCAATGAGGAATTGGGCGCGCGGTTCGACGAAAACTCGCCCTGCTTCTGCCGGGATTCGCTGCTTTCCTATTTAAGCGAAAACGAGCGCTACGCCCTGACCAACCGGGTGAACCAGGCGTTTGTGGACACCGTTCGCGCCACCGGCGGCAACAACGCCCAGCGGTTCCTGCTCATCGCGGGATACGGCACCAACATCGACCAGACCTTCGACAGCCGTTTCCAGATGCCCAAGGATACCGCGGAAAAGAAGCTGATGGTATCGGTGCATTACTACGACCCCTGGAGCTATTGCGGCGCGTCCAATGCGGCGGGCGCGACCCTGTGGGGCAAAGCGGCGGATTTCGACGGCATGTACAAGACCCTGAGCAAGATGAAGAAATTTGTCGCCCAGGGCTATGGTGTGGTGATCGGCGAATACGGCGCGCTGCCGGGCGCCGACGGCATCATGAAAAAGAACGCCCCGGCTTATCACAAGGCGTTCCTGGACTGCTGCGACGCGCTGGACTTTACCTCCTGCCTGTGGGATTGCAGCGGGTTCTATATCCGCAGGGAATGCAGGATCGTGAATGAGGAAATGGCGGCGGTGTACGCCGGGCGGAACGCGGCTTCCGAGGCGGGCAGGGATTACGCGGAAATCGCCAAGACGGGCAAGCAGGCCCTTGATGACGCTGTCGCCGCCGCTCCCGCCACGCTGCGGGAGGACGCCCTCCAGGTGTCGGACGGCGCAAGCGTGGCCTGGATCATGTTCAGCGAAGGCAGCTGGGCGCTCAGTTACAGCGTGGGGGACACCTACGCCCCCGATTCCATCACCCCCGGCATCGTGCCCACAGATGTTGAAATCACCGGCCCCGGCACCTATACCGTGGCCCTGGACTTTACCGGCACGGAAAAAGGATATGCCGAAAACACCGCGTTCAGCGCTGTCGGCATATCCAATGGGGAACAGAATTATCCCGGTTACTGCATTCATATCACCGAATGCCGCGTCAACGGCGAAACGGTCAAATTCAAGGGCCGCAACTATACCTGCTCCGACGACGGCAAGTGCACCCGCACGAATCTGTTCAACGAATGGGTGAACATGAAAACGGTCGGCAAGGACACCGCCCGCGTGCTGTACGGCGACCTGACCGGCATTTCCGCCACCGTTCTTGACCGCGCCAACCCGGCGATGGAGCGCATCGAAACCCTGGAGGTCACGTTCACCTACGCGCCACGGAAGTGAAGGTCAGTACCGCCGCAAGCCCTTGGGATAATGGTTTTTCAGCTGTCCGTCGCTGGCCTTGGCCCAGCCGAGGGCCAGGCCGTTCAGGGTGGGAGTGCGGAAGCCGCGCAGAGAATCGGGCGCGGCAAACACCTGCCCCGCCTGGTACAGCCGGGCTTCCTCCTCGTTCATTGCAAGGCTGTGGCGGGAAGGCCGGTACATGGCCAGGGCGTGATCGGGGAGAAACACTTTCCCGTTGATTTCGCCCAATTGCAGGCCGACGCGCAGCACCCGCACACCGTTCAGGGGCGGCAGCACCCTGGGGGCCTGAACGAGCTTCCCGGCAAATGCCGCGTTGGGAACGGGCGGGTCAGCATAATGCTCCTCAAGGAAGGAGGCCGCCAGGGCGGCATCGGCCTTCACAGGTTCAGGCAGGGAGGGAACTTCGGTTCCCTTCCTTTTCTTTGCGGGGGCGGGCCTGTCTTCTCCATCCTTTCGCAGCAGCGCCACGAAATGACCTTCCCCGCGAATCTGGTGGGGCCAGAGATGCAGCATGCCGTCGTTTTCCGGCAGGCCGGGCAGGGAAAAGGGCACCAGGGAAAAGTCGGGATGCATCCGCAGGAATTCTTCAATCACGCCTTCGTTCTCTACCGCGTTGAAGGTGCAGGTGCTGTACGCCATCAGCCCGCCGGGACGAAGCATCATGGCGGCGTTTTTCAGGATAAAGCTTTGCCGGTTGGCGCAGCCGCCGGGGGAATCGGGGGACCATTCCTGCTGAAGCTCCGGGTGACGGCGGAACATGCCCTCCCCGGAGCAAGGAGCGTCCACCAGGATTTTGTCAAAGAATCCGGCCCATTTGCCGCTGATTTCATAGGGCAGCGCGCGAATCACGAGGGCGTTTGTGATCCCCATGCGTTCGATATTCCGGGATAGCACCTGCGCCCGGCCCGGCACCGGATCGTTGCAGACCAGCAGGCCTTCTCCCTTCATATATGCGGCCAATTGCGTGCTTTTACCGCCCGGAGCCGCGCACATATCCAGCACCTTGTCGCCCGGTTCGGGCCGCAGAACTGCCGCGGGGGCCATGGCGCTGGGCTCCTGCAGGTAATACGCCCCGGCTTCGTGCAGCGGATGCGCCCCGGCGGTGGAATCCAGCGGGATGTAATAGCCGTTTTCCGCCCAGGGCACCTTCTCCTGCGCTTCCTGAGGCGGCGGCAGTCCGGGCCGCACGCGAAGCCCGCGGACAGCGGGAAGCTCGTAGCTGTGCAAAAAATCGGGCAGCATCGGCCCCAAAAGGGACTGCAGCTGCTCGATCCATCCCGGTAAGAAAAACAAGTTGTTTTGTTCCTTCATCGCCTGTAATTTCCCTCCGTAGGCCGGCCGGAAGCCGGGGGCTGCCAGCCGGTGTCGGCTCCGGTGTGATTTTTGATGGGATACACAGGGTCATAAAATGCTTTCTGCCGGTCAACCGCCGGGGGCAGGCCATCGATCAGTGAATCTTCCTCTACCTCCGGAATCATCAGCCTGCTTGGCCATATCGGCTTCTTTTTTTCATTTTTTTCGCTGCGCCGTTTGCGCGGGGCAGAGGGTGTATTGGCGTTTTGATACGCCCCGCTCAGCCAGGAGGCGGTCACCATGGCGGGCGGCTCATACTGCCCGGCGGGGGAGGCGCCGCGTCCCTGGCGTTCCG
>CADBCX010000134.1 GCA_902793245.1 uncultured Eubacteriales bacterium
TCGAGCCCGGGGAGCTCGTCGAGATGGCGGAGCGCGGCGAGCCGTCGCCGGTGTTCTCTGCCAGCCCTTTTCCATTATACAGGAGAATCAGCCCAAAGAAAAGGGCAAATACCGCGATTTTGCAGAAAGTTTTCATGCCTGTTGCCCTTCCTGCCCGGCCATGTCCTTTTTCTGCAACAACCGTTTCACGTCCTCCATGAGCTGCGGCGCGGCGTTGAGCGCCCGTTCCCAGGCCGTGGGCTGCTGGGCGGGCAGCACCTTCACGCTGCCCGGGCTGACCACCAGAAACCCCACCGGCTGCACCGACACGCCCGCGCCGCTGCCGCCCGCGAAGGGCTTGTCCTCCTCCGGCAGCTGGTTCTTGTCAAAATCGCCGCCCCCGGCCACAAAGCCGAACGTTACCTTGGACACAGGGATGATCGTGCTCCCGTCGCTCCCGGGGATGGCTTCGCCGATCACTGTGTTCACATCCACCATATCCTTGATATTTTCAAGCGTCGTCTGCATTAAGTTTCCGATAGGATGCTCCATCTTTTTCCTCCTTTTGTCCGGCCCGCCGTTCCTTGCGCCAGCGCAGCCACGCTGCCAATAGGATACCCAGCCGCGCTTCCGCTATACAGCGGAGATACGCTTTTGTTTCGCCGCCAAAGGAAGGGCGGCAGACGATATGAGCCTGGGGGAGCAGCGGGTTCAGCGCTTGCAGGAAGCCCGCCGCCAGCGCGATGAACGCGGCGTTCTCTCCGCCGATCTGCAGGAAAACGTCCAGGGCGCGCACCCGCACGGCATTCCGAAGCATCGCCCGGCCGGCGTTGGATCGAGGCAGCAGGGCCAGGGCCTTCAATCCGTTTCCCGCGTTCTCTCCCGGGAGCCGCAGGGGAATCGCTTTTTTTCCGATCCCCGCCGTCAGCAGCAGCGCCCCCGCTTCGCCGCGCCGGAAACGGAGCTCCGTCCGGGCCCGGACACCCCACACCATCACGCCCACCGTCAGCGTCGGCGCATGGCCTGCCCATTGCGCCAACGCTCCAATTCTGATCGGCGTGATTAAAAGCAGAAAAAGCCCCAGCAGCATCCAGCGCATCGCATCCCCTCCCATACCGGATTATTATACCTCGGCGAACAGCGGAGTATACCGGCGGGTTTTCCCACATTCTTCGGGAAAGAAACACATTTATCTCTTTTCAAATGCCGCCGTTCCTGATATAATAACAAAGAAAGCGCCGCTTTCCGTTCCGGCAGGCGCAAAAGGGCTGCCGGGCGACTGATCACGAATGATTGATTGACCGATTCTGGAGGAACCTATGCGGATTATCATCATCGGCGGGGGCAAGCTGGGCATCTCCCTGGCCCATCACCTGGTGGACGAGGGCCACAACGTGACCATGATTGACCGGAGCGAGACCGTGGTGCAGAAATCCATGGACACCATGGACGCCATGTTCATCCACGGCAGCGGCGTCAGCGCCAACACGCTGAAGGAAGCCGACGTCCAGCACACGGATATCGTGATCGCCGCGACCGTGAGCGACGAGGTCAACATGCTGGCCTGCCTGACCGCCAAGCGCCTGGGCGCGCAGTATACCATCGCCCGCATCCGCGACCCGGAATATTTGAACACCCTGTCTTTCCTGCAAAAGGAGCTGTCCATCGACTACGCCATCAACCCCGAACGCGCCACCGCCCGGGAAATCAGCCGTATGCTGCGCTTCCCGTTTGCTGGCAGCATCGAAACCTTCGCCCGGGGCCGGGTGGAAATGGTGGACTTCCGCGCCGCCGAAGGCGACCCGGTGGTGGGCATCCCCATGAAGGAGATGTACAAAAAGAACAAACAGCTGCCCCAGGTGCTGTTCTGCGCCGTGGAACGGGAAGCGGACATTATTATCCCCAAGGGCGACTTCGTCATCAAGCCCGGCGACCGGGTGCACGTGGTATCCGACGTGGAAACCATCACCCGCTTCTTCACCGCCCTGGGCAAAGGCATGTCCACCATCCGTTCCGTTATGGTGATGGGCGGCAGCAAAATCGCGTTCTACCTGGTGTCCATGCTGGTGCGGATGAAGATGAAGGTATCCGTCATCGAGGTGAAAAAGGACAAAGCCCGCAGGCTGGCCGACGCCCTGCCCGGCGCCACCATCATCGAGGGCGACGGCACCGACCAGGAACTGCTGGAAAGCGAAGGGCTATCCGACACTCACGCCTTCATCACCCTTTCCGACCGGGACGAGGAAAACCTGATGGCCGGGTTTTACGCCGCCCAGCGGGGCGTGAAAAAAGTGATCGTCAAGTCCAGCCGCGACACCTATTCCGCTATCATGCATAACATGGGCCTGGACAGCATCATCAGCACCAAGACCATCGCCTGCAACGATATCCTCCGCGTGGTGCGTTCCCGTTCCAGCCGCGCCAACGCCGCCGTGCAGCGCATGTACCGGCTCATGGACGGCAAGGCCGAAGCCCTGGAATTTATCGCCCAGGCCGGGGATAATTACATCCACGTGCCCCTGAAAAATCTGAAAGTCATCCCCGACGCCCTGATCGCCGTCATCGTCCGGGAGGGCCAGGTCAAGGTGCCGTTCGGCAACGATACCATCGAGGTGGGCGACTACGTGGTGGTCATCAGCCGCAAGGTGGGCCTGAGCGCGCTGGGACAGGTGTTCAGATAATGATTGACTGATTCTGTATTATCCGATATAATAAGAAATGCCCTCCATTTTCTGGAGGGCAGACAGGGAGACAATACGCGGACGAACCTTTGACAGCCGCCAGTGGCGGCAATTTTGTCAAAGGTGAGATCAACCGAAACGAGCAATCTCCACAGTGTGGAGTTGCGACGATTGAGGTTGCGGGTGCCTGCCGGACACAAAGGAAGGCAGGTGATGGACATGGACGGATATCAAATCACCATGATTTGTATCGCAGCTATGACCCTCTTGCTGAAAGTGATCGAGTTCATTATGAACCAAATCAAAAAGTAAGCCCAAGAGAAAAGCCACCGCGTATTCGCAGTACGCGGTGGCTTCGTTAGTTATCACCGACAGGTGATAAGTTTCGCGAGTCACCAAACTCCCTGTCTTTATTATATGCGAAACGATTGTTATTGTCAAGCAAGCTTTTGTTAATTTGCCAAATGGAAAGAAGGTCTTTTCCCTTTGAATTACAAGCTGGTGTTCCGGCTGCTGGGCCGGCTGCTGCTGATGGAAGCGGCGCTGATGCTGCCCTCCATGGGCGTATCGCTGATTTTCCGTCAGGGGGACACGCTGGCCTTTCTGGAAGCCATCGCCATCACCGCCACGGTCGGCGGGCTGCTGGGGTTTCTGCTGAACCCTGAACGGGACGACCTGACCGCCCGGGACGGCATGGCGGTGGCAGGCCTGAGCTGGGTGATCCTATCCTTTTTCGGGGCGCTGCCCTTCGTGCTGTCCGGAGCCATCCCCCACATCGTAGACGCTTTCTTTGAGGCGGTCAGCGGCTTCACCACCACCGGCTCCACCATCCTGACGGAGATCGAGCACCTGCCCAGGGGCGTGCTGTTCTGGCGCTCGTTCACCCACTGGATCGGCGGCATGGGCGTGCTGGTGTTCACCCTGGCGGTGCTGCCCCGGCTGTCGGGCCGCACGTCGCACCTGGCCCGGGCGGAAAGCCCCGGCCCCACCTTCTCCAAGCTGCTGCCGAAAATGGGCGATACCGCAAAAATGCTCTACGCCCTGTATCTCGGCCTGTCCCTGATCGAGGCGGTCTGCCTGCTGCTGGCGGGCATGGACCTGTACGACGCCCTCATCCACACCTTCGGCACAGCCGGCACCGGCGGGTTTTCCAACTACAACGCCAGCGTCGGCGCGTTCCACAGCCCCCTGATCGAGTGGATCATCGGCGTGTTCATGATGCTGTTCGGCATCAACTTCGCCGTATATTTCCATCTGGTGCGCAAGGAAAAGGAGCCCATCCTGCAAAGCGAGGAACTGTGGATCTACCTGTCCATCGTATTGGTCAGCACCTTGCTGGTCACGGTCAGCATCCTGCCCCGGTACGGCGGATTCTTCGAGGCGCTGCGCTACGCTTTCTTCCAGGTGACTTCCATCATCTCCACCACCGGGTTCGGCACCACGGACTTTAACCTGTGGCCCCTGTTCGCCCGGGCGCTGCTGCTGCTGCTCATGTGCATGGGCGCGTGCGCCGGTTCCACGGCGGGCGGCATCAAGACCAGCCGCGTGCTACTGCTGAGCAAGTCCGCCTACCGCGACCTGGAGCACACCATCCAGCCCCGCAAGGTGGCCGTGGTGCGGCTGGAGGGCAAGGCCGTGCAGGAAAGCACGCTGGCCCAGGTGGGCGTGTATCTGTCGCTGTGGGTGGCGCTGGCCATCGGCGGCACGCTGCTTGTTTCCCTGGAATCGTCGGATTTTGTCACGGCCTTCACCGCCGTGCTCACCACCCTGTCCAACGTGGGCCCCGGCCTGAACGGCGTCGGGCCGACGGAAAACTTCGCCGCCTTTTCCCCCGCCGCCAAGCTGCTTTTGTCTTTCCTGATGCTGGCGGGCCGGCTGGAAATCTACCCCGTGCTGCTGCTGTTCTCTCCCAACGTCTGGCGGAAAAACTGACAGCGGCGTCACGATCCTGTTCCCCGGCGGAAAGCCTTGCTTTTTGCCCTGTATTCAATGCTGATAAAAAAGGCGGCTGACGCGCCCGGCGCCGCCTGAGGATGGGAGAGCTATAATAATGAAAACAAAAGAAATTAAATGGCAGAAGGTCGTTCTTTTTCTGCTGCTGACAGCTTTCCTGGGCTATATGACCGGAAGCTTCGCCATCACGGTAAGAAACGCCAACAACGATTGGGTGGTGAACCAGTATAACGTACAGGAACGTGTGTACTACGCGCTCAGGTGGCTCTTTGGAAGCGTCCAGCTGCTGATCTGCTCGGCCACGCTGCTGGCATTATCGGTTTTCGGACTGATTCACAGCCTCAGGCCGCGTGAGGGTAAAGGAAAAGCGGCGCTGTTTTTCAAGCGCCGCGGGCTGATCCTGGCGATTGCCTTTGCCGTTCTTTTCGCGCTGCTTTTCCTGCTGGACCGCGCGGCCTGGGGAAGAATCGCGGCAACGGTTGAAACCGATGAAGTTCCCGCCGCCTTGTCCGACCATCGCTTGAGCGTATGGCTGGAAATCGGAGCCGAATTGATGGCAGAGGGCGGTATCATTTCGCTGGTTGCGTGGATATGGAACAGAGACCGAAAGCGCCCTGAAAAAGCGGAAGCCTGACTGCCGCGTGGATGCGGGGGCCTGTGCCGGGCTTATTGGCGGCACTCGTCGGATTCCAGGTTCAGATACCGGCATTCCGCGTCGGTCAGCGTCAGAGAAAGCGCTTCGATGTTTTCATGGATCCGGGTGGGAGAGGACATGGTGACGACGGTAAAGACGTTGACCGGCTGGCAGTACAGCCACGCCATGGCGATCTGCGCCACGGAGCGGCCCTTTTTCTCCGCCAGCTCCTCGCAGCGGGCCAGGCGCAGGTAATTATCCTTGCACCCATATCCTTTCATGGCAAACCGATCCAACACTTTGGCGGCGTGCGATGCATCGCCGCTTTTTAATTTGCCGGACAGAAGGCCCCGGCCCAGGCTGGAATAGGAAAACACGGGCATCTGGGTTTCCGCGTACCAGCGGCGGGCGGCGGCGTTTTCTTCCCCGGTGAGGGAGACGCAGCCCCCGCCGTAGGGGTCGGCCTGCTGACGGGCCAGGCTGAAATGGGGGCTGGAAACGGAGAAGGGAATCAGGCCGTGCCTGTCCGCGTATTCCTGGGCCTGCCGGATGCGCTCATACGTCCAGTTGGACACGCCGAAAGCGTCGATCTTTCCCTCCGCTTTCAGCGCGTTCATGATTTCGATCATAGCCCCCGGCTCCACGGAGGGATGATCCCGGTGCAAAAGATAAATGTCGATCTTGTCCGTGCCCAGCTCCCGCAGGGAGGTTTCGCAGTCCATGCGGATGTCGCGCTCCGTCAGGCGCATGGGGCGCAGCAGGGAGGGATGGGCGCATTTCGTCACCAGCACCACTTCGTCCCGGTGCTTCCCCAGCCATTGCCCGATCACGCGCTCGGACTGGGCGTAGACCCGGGCGGTGTCCAGGGTGTTGATGCCCGCGGCCAGGGCGGCGTCCAGCAGGTCGTTTTGGTTCTTCCCGCCGTTGAACCCGTCCGACGCGCAGCCCATGATGAGCCTGGATACCGGCAGCCTGACCTGGGGAATGGAACGGTATTCCATAAGCCCGAACCTCCATGTGTTTTAGAAGAATAATTTATTATTCCCCCTTATGGCTTTCTCGGAAGGGGGTGCGGGGGGAACCGCTCTTTGGCCCCCAAAGAGCGGTTCCCCCCGCAAGAAAATTTTAAAAGTTTCTCGTCATATCGTACTTTTCGTAGAACTCCCGGCGGTAGTCCAGGAACCGGTCTTCCAAAATCGCCTGGCGAATTTCCTCCATCATGCGGATGAGGAAGCGCAGATTATGGATGGAAGCCAGCCGCCCGCCGGTGATTTCGTCCGCCTTGAGCAAGTGCCGCACGTAGGCGCGAGTGAAGTGCTGGCAGGCGTAGCAGTCGCAGCCTTCTTCGATGGGCGTGAAATCCCGGGCATAGGCGGCGTTGCGCACGACCAATCTGCCGTTCCGGGTAAAGCAGGTGCCGTTCCGGGCGATGCGGGTGGCCAGCACGCAGTCGAACATGTCCACGCCGCGAAGAATGCCCTCTAAGAAGCAGTCCGGCGTGCCCACGCCCATGAGGTAGCGGGGCTTGTTCTTGGGCAGGTGGGGCTCGATCTTTTCCAGCATTTCGTACATGAGGGGCTTGGGCTCGCCCACGGAAAGCCCGCCGATGCCGTAGCCGGGGAAATCCATGTCGGCTAACGTCTTGGCGGACTCGATGCGCAGATCCTCAAAAAACGCGCCCTGGACGATGCCGAACAGCGCCTGGTCGCTGCGGGTGTGGTGCTTCTTACAGCGCTCAGCCCAGCGGTGGGTGCGGTGCATGGCGTCCTCGGCGGTCCTGTGATCGCAGGGGTAGGCGGTGCACACGTCGAAGGCCATGGCAATGTCGGAGCCAAGGGCCTCCTGAATGTCCATGGAAATCTCGGGGCTGATGAACTGCTTGCTGCCGTCCAGGTGACTGCGGAAGGCCGCGCCTTCCTCGGTGATCTTGCGCAGCTCGGACAGGGAAAACACCTGGAACCCGCCGCTGTCGGTAAGGATGGGGTGGTGCCAGTCCATGAACGTATGCAGCCCGCCCGCTTCCCGAATGATGTCCTCGCCGGGGCGCAGGTGGAGATGGTAGGTATTGGACAGGATGATCTTGGCGTTGATCTCTTCCATCTCCCGGGGGGTCATGGCCTTGACGGTGGCCTGGGTGCCAACCGGCATGTAAATGGGCGTGGGAATATCGCCATGCGGCGTGTGCAGCACGCCCAGGCGCGCGCCGGACTGCTTGCAGGTGTGCAGGAGTTCAAAGGTGACGGGATTATTCATGTTGATTATTCTCCGTTTTGATCGTAATTGACAGAAAAAGAGCGTACAGAGTGCAGAGTACAGATGTATCATGCCTGTCAAAATCGACTGGCGAAAATGTCACACAAAATCATCTGTACTCTGCACTCTGTTCTCTGCTTACCCTTCCTGCATCGCCGGCTTGATCTGGGGCCAGATGGTTTCCAGGCCCTTGAGCTCGCGCTCGAAGAACAGCCAGGGCTTTTCCTCCGGCGTGGGGGCGATGAACAGCATTTGATCTTTGGTGACGGGGTGGGCGAAGGAAAGCCGCATCCCCCACAGGGCGATCTGTTCCTTGCCCTTGCCGTTGCCGTAGCGGTGGTCGCCCCAGAGGGGATGGCCCGCGTGCTGCATTTGCACCCGAATCTGGTGGGCCCGGCCCGTTTCCAGCTGGATAGCCACCAGGCTCAGGCCGTCCCGGTGGGCCACCGTGCGCCCGTGGAGAATGGCTTCCTTGCCCTGCAATTTCAGATAGGAGGGCAGCACGGTCACCATGTTCTTTTCCGGGTCCTTCGCCAGATAGTCCACGTAGGTGAAGCGGTCGGGGCGGATGGAGTTGAGGTCGGCGAAGAGGTCGCGCTTGATGAT
>CADBCX010000135.1 GCA_902793245.1 uncultured Eubacteriales bacterium
AACGGCGTGGTGCGGGAAAAGGAAATCCATGAACGCGTGCTGCGGGAAATTTGCGTGTTCTGCCCCTCCTTCGGCTGGCATGTGCGGGATCTGACCTTCTCCCCCATCAAAGGCCCGGCGGGGAACATCGAGTTCCTGGCGGATATCCAGCCCGGGCCCGGGGAGGAAATCTCCGACGAATGCATAACCGCCCTGGTGAAGCAAGCCCACGCGGAACTGTGAAATCGTCTGTATGCAAAAACGCCATGCGTTCGGGCATGGCGTTTTTGCTTTGGCGGGTTACAGGATCAAGTCTTCCACCACATCGTCCAGCACCGCCATGACAAGGGGCTTGCCCTTATCGGACAGGTCCTGGCAGGGCAGGTCGTCGCTCTGCATGGGGGTCATGATGCCGCCGTGCTGCAAAACCGAGAAGGCGCGGGAAGTGGTTGCCCGGGCGGCGCAGGCCACATAGGTGCCGGTGGAGCCGGATTTGTTGAAGTAGACGCACTTGACGCCCTTGCCCGCCCGGCCCTGGGCGTCGAACATGGCACTCATGAGGCGCTTGCCGTAGCCGCGTTCCGTGAACAGGATAATCTGGTCGGACACGGAAATCGGGCAGGCCAGGATCACCCGGTCGTCCAGCGCCACGTTCATGCCCTTGACCCCCGCGCTGACCCGGCCCATTTCGGGCACGGTGTCCAGCGGGAAGCGGATGCTCATGCCCTTGCGGGTCAGCATGAGAATATCGGCCCCTTCCTCGGCGGGCACGACGGACAGCAGTTTATCACCGGATTTCAGGTTGATGGCCCCGAACTTAGAGCGCCGCACGTCGTACTCCGCGGCGCTGGTGCGCTTCACCTGGCCCTGCTGGGTGAAGAACAGCAAATCCCCCATCCCCGCCAGGCTGCCCGGCAGCATCAGCAGCAGGGACACGCATTCCTCGCCGTTTTCCAGCCCGGCCAGTACGCTGCTCAAGCCGCCGCCACGTTCTCTCGGCTTGGCGGTCTCCGGCAGCGCGCCCACGGACAGGGGGTAGCAGTTGCCCAGGTTGGTGAAGAAATACAGGGTGTGGTCGGTTTGGGTGCGGAACAAGTAGCGCGGCATGTCGCTTTCCTTTTCCGGTATGTCCAGCTTTTCATACAGCCGCGGGGCCATGCGCCGCAGCTGCCCGCCCCGGGTCAGGAACACCACCGCGTCCTCCGGCAGCGGGCCTTCCTCGATTTCGGGCAGGGCTTCTTCCGGTTCTTCCCGGATAATCTGGGTGCGCCGGTCGTCGCCGAACTGCTCCGCGATTTCCCGCAATTCCTTCTTGATCAGGTTCAGCAGCTTCTTTTCGCTCTTGAGGATGCCCTCCAGGGTGTCGATCAGCTTCTTGATTTCTTCGTATTCCTTGCGAAGCGCTAAGATTTCCAGGTTGGTCAGCCGCTGCAAACGCAAGTCCAGGATGGCCTGGGCCTGCACGTCGGTGAAGCCGAAGCGATCCATCAACCGCTGCTTGGCTTCCTTGCCGTTCTTGCTGGCCCGGATGAGGGCGATCACCTCGTCCAGGTTGTCCACGGCGATGATGAGGCCTTCCAAGATGTGGGCCCGGGCTTTGGCCTGATCCAGCTCGTACTGGGTGCGGCGGGTGACGACCTCCTTCTGGTGGCGGATGAAGTGGCCGATCACCGTTTTCAGGCCCATCTGCACCGGCTTGCCCGCCGCCACGGCCACCATGTTCACGCCAAAGGTGACCTGCAAATCGCTGTACTTGTACAGCGCCGCCAGCACCTTTTGCGGGTTCGCTTCCTTTTTCAGCTCGATCACGGCCCGCATGCCGGTGCGGTCGCTCTCGTCGCGGATGTCGTGGATGCAGCCCAGGGCCGCTTTCTTTTCCTCGCTGAGCTTGAGAATTTTTTCCAGCATGGCGGCCTTCGCCACGCCGTAGGGGATTTCGTGAATCACGATGAGCGTGCGCCCGGAGGGCCCCGGTTCCATCGTCACCTTGGCCCGCAGGGTCAGCTTGCCCCGGCCCGTTTCATAGGCGGCGCGAATCTCCGGCGTGTCCAATAAAATCCCGCCGGTGGGAAAATCCGGGCCGGGCACCGCGGTCATCAGCTTGTCCAGGGACACGTCCGGGTCGTCGATCTGCATGCAGACCGCTTCCGTCACCTCCTGCAGGTTGTGGGGCGGGATGTTGGTGGCCAGGCCCACGGCAATGCCGCTGGCCCCGTTCACCAGCAGGTTGGGAAAGCGAGCGGGCAAAAGGTCTGGTTCCTTGAGCGTGTCGTCAAAGTTCAAGCGGAAAGGCACCGTGTCCTTTTCAATGTCCCGCAGCATTTGCAGGGCCAGCGGGGCCATGCGGGCTTCGGTGTACCGCATAGCGGCGGCGCTGTCGCCGTCGATGGAGCCGAAGTTGCCGTGGCCGTCCACCATCACGCCCCGCAGGGAATAGGGCTGGGCCATGCGGGTCAGGGCGTCATACACGCTGGTGTCGCCGTGGGGATGGTATTTGCCCAGGCAGTCGCCCACGATGCGGGCGCACTTGCGGTGGGGCTTGTCGGGCGTCAGGCCCAGCTCGTGCATGGTAAACAGGATGCGCCGCTGCACGGGTTTTAAGCCGTCCTCCACCCGGGGGATGGCCCGTTCCAGGATGACGTACTCCGCATAAGGCATCATGCTCTGGTGCAGCACGTCCTCCAAAGGCGTCTGGATAATATCCGGCGTTAAGACTTGTTCCGGGGGCTTTTTGGGCATTTTGTACCTCCAATAACACGAAAACCGTCAACTTACTGTCATCCTGAGCGAAGTGGAGCGATAGCGGAACGGAGTCGAAGGATCTATAACGATGAAAATGATCCAACCAAGTCGCATTCCTGACATAAAGATCCTTCGACTTCGCTTCGCCTCTGGCTCAGCTTCGCTCAGGATGACAAATCCGCTTTCACTGTTTTTTTCACTCTTACATACGAAAATGGATAACTCTTCCGCCAGAGTTATTGTATAATTCCTATCTCCTAACTCCTATCTGTACTATAGACCACCGCGCCCTTTTCCAGCTGCTTGTCGAAGTGGTCGGCCTTGTTGAATTCGGCGTGCTCGATGATGTATTCCCGGCGGGGCTCCACCTTGTCGCCCATCAGCACGGTGATGAGGGAATCGGCCTCCGCCGCGTCCTCGATGGTCACTTGCATGAGCTTCCGGTGGGCGGGGTCCATGGTGGTTTCCCAGAGCTGCTCGGGGTTCATTTCGCCCAGGCCCTTGTAGCGCTGGAGCGTGTAACCCTTCTGATTGGCGGTGACCTTTTTCAGTTCCCTGTCGTCGTAGGCGTATTGGATGGTGTTGTTTTTCTTGACGGCGTACAGGGGCGGCATGCCGATGTACACGTGCCCGTCGGCCACCAGTTCGCGCATATAGCGGAAGAAGAAGGTCAGCAGAATGGAGCGGATGTGCGCCCCGTCCTGGTCGGCGTCGGCTAAAATAATAACTTTGTGATATTTCAGGGAGGACAGGTCGAAGTCCTCCGCGATGCCGGTGCCAAGCGCCGTGATGATGGAGCGGAATTCTTCATTCGCCAGTACCTGGTCGAGGCGCTTCTTTTCCGCGTTCAGGGGCTTGCCCCGCAGGGGCAGGATGGCCTGGAAGCGCCGGTCACGGCCCTGCTTGGCGCTGCCGCCGGCGGAGTCGCCCTCCACNNNTTGCCCACCAGCGGCGCGGCCTCCAGCTCGTTCTTGGCCCGGGCCAGGTTACGGGCCTTGCGGGTGGCCTCCCGCACCTTGGCGCTCTTCACCGCCTTTTCGATGATTTTCTGGGCCATGTCCTGGTTTTTCAGGTTTTCCAGGAATTCATACAGCTTTTCCCCCACGATGGCTTCCACGGCGGGACGCACCTCGGTGTTGCCTAAGCGCCCTTTCGTCTGGCCCTCAAACTGGGGATTTTTCACCATGGTGGTCAGCACCACGGTGATGCCCTCCCGGAAATCCTCGCCCGCCAGGTTGTTGTCCTTTTCCTTTAAGGCCCCGATCTTTCGGGCGTAGTCGTTCAGCACCTTCGTCCAGGCGGCGCGGAAGCCCGTTTCGTGGGTGCCGCCCTCGCCGGTGGGGATGTTGTTCACATAGGAAAACACGGACTCGGTGTAGCCGTCGGTGTACTGGATGGCGGCGGTGCAGATCACGTCGTCCTTCTTACCCTCAAAATAGATCGGCTCCTCGTGCAGGGGCGTCTTGTCCCGGTTCAGGTATTTCACATAGTCCACGATGCCGCCCGCGAAGCAGTATTCGGCGAAGGCTTTGCCTTCTTCCTTGGTGCGCTCGTCGGTAAAGGAGATTTTCAGGCCCTTGTTGAGATACGCCAACTCCCGCAGCCGCCTGCGCACGGTATCGCCGTTGAACACGGTTTCCTCGAACACCGTGTCGTCCGGCAGGAACCGCACCAGGGTGCCCCGCTTGCGGGTGTTCCCCACCTTCTCCAATTCCGTCACCGGATGGCCTGACAGATACTTTTTCTGTTTGGGGTCGTACCAGTTTTCGTACCGCTGGGTGTAGTGGCTCCAGTCGCGGAAAATGTCCACGGTCAGCCACTTGGACAGGGCGTTCACCACGCTGGCGCCCACGCCGTGCAGGCCGCCGGAATAGGCGTAGTTGTCGTTGCCGAACTTGCCGCCCGCGTGGAGCTTCGTAAAAATCACCTGAACGCCGGGAATGCCCAATTGGGGGTGCATATCCACCGGCATGCCGCGCCCGTTGTCCCACACCGACGCAGACCCGTCCTTGTGCAGCGTCACTTCCACTTCCGTGGCGTAGCCGCCCATGGCCTCGTCGATGGCGTTGTCCACGATTTCCCACAATAAATGATGCAGGCCCCGGCTGCCAGTGGAACCGATATACATGCCGGGCCGCATGCGCACCGCGTCCAGCCCTTCAAATACCTTGATACTGCCCGCGTCATACTTCTGCGCCATAAAGCACCTCGCTTGGATTGTTCATGCGGCTTTCAGAAAACCACAAAATATAGTATAACACAAATTTAACAATTTTGCAAAACTTTCTCAAAGAAAAGTGATGAGAAATCAGAGTATACTGGTAACAGGTCCGTTGTAAAGGGTAACGGAGCAGGGGCCTATGCGGCCCCTAAACCCCGCACCAGGGCGGTGACCGCCCTGGACCCACAATAGCGGATGCTGCTTGATAAAAAATACAATCTTGTATCCCGCTGTTGCTTGGAGGAACGCGGAAGTCAGGCTTGGTGCCGTTATGCTTCTGGCCCGGCGGCGAAGCCGCCAACCCGGATGCTTCGCATCCGGAGAAAGCCTGGGAATAATCCCCAGGGGAAAGTAAACTTTCCCCCTGGGATTTTCCCGGCTTTCTTGGGCCAGAAGCCATGTAGCTTTCGTAAACCCCAGCGCAGCAGGCGGAAGTTGTCGGTTTCTTCCAACGGCGTTATTTCGCCAGATGCGGGTTCAGGGGGATCATCCCCCTGGTGGGGTCTGGGGTGAAACCCCAGCGTTGGTCACTTGTTTGATTTTCACCCTTAACAAGGTAGTTGTTATCATCCTCATATTTCCAGAAGAAGCAGCTTTGAAGGAGAGAATCCCTTGCAATTTTTGATTCACTATTTAAAGCCCCACGTCCGGCGGATGGCCGGGGGCATGACGTGCAAGTTTTTAGGCACCATCATGGATTTGTTGATTCCCGCGCTGCTGGCCTACATGCTGGACGGCATCGTGCCGACCAAAAACGCCGGGCAGATTTACCTGTACGGCGGGCTGATGGTGCTGTGTTCCATCCTGGCCTGGGTGGGCAACGTGTTTGCCAACCGGGTGGCGGCGGGGGTGGCGCGGGACTGCACCCGGCAGATTCGCCATGACCTGTTCGGCAAAATCACCCGCCTGACCGCCGGGGAGATGGACCGGTTTACCATCCCCTCCCTCATTTCCCGCATGACCACTGACACCTATAACGTGTACCGCATGACTGGCATGATGCAGCGCATCGGCATCCGCGCGCCGATTCTTTTGGTCGGCGGCATCATCGTGACCATGACCCGGGACGCGGCGCTGTCGGCGCTGCTGGTGGCGCTGCTGCCCTTCATGGCGCTGATCGTGTGGTTCATTTCCCGCAAGGGCGTGCCGCTGTACGCCGAGCAGCAGCGGAACGTGGACAGGCTCACCCGCATCGTGCGGGAAAATCTGACGGGCATCCGCATCATCAAGGCCCTGTCCAAGACCCCCGACGAAAAACGCCGCTTCGGGCAGATCAACGAGGCCCTGGCTGCCAGCGAAACCAAGGCCGCCTCCGTCATGGCGGTGAACGGGCCCACCATGCAGTTTCTTTTGAACATGGGCCTGGTGCTGGTGGTCGTTGTCGGCGCGCGGCGGGTACACTTCGGCTTGACCGGCCCCGGCAACATCATCGCCTTTATTTCCTATTTCACCATCATCCTGAACGCCATGCTCACCATCACCCGCATCCTGACCATGTACTCCAAGGCCCTGGCCTCCGCCCGGCGCATTGAGGAAGTGCTGGACGGGGAGGAAGAACAAGCGCCGGATACTTCGCCCCCGCTGGACATCGCCGCGCCGCATATCCAGTTTGACCATGTGACTTTTTCCTATAATAAGAAGGAGCCGGATGTAAAAGACGTGTCCTTCTCCCTGAACCGGGGCCAGCGGTTGGGCATTTTGGGCCCCACCGGCGCGGGGAAATCCACGCTGATTAAGCTGCTGCTGCGGCTCTACGACCCCGACGAAGGGGCCATCCGCATCCAGGGCGCGGACATCCGATCTCTGCCGCTGGAAACGCTGCGGCGGATGTTCGGCGTGGTGTTCCAGAACGACGCCCTGTTCCGGGGCACGATTGGGGACAATATCAAGCTGGGCCGGGAAATCTCCCTGGAGCAGGTTGACCGGGCCATCGCCGACGCTCAGGCGTCCTTCATTGCGGAAAAGGGCGGCTTGGAGGCGGAAGTGGTGTCCCGGGGCCAGAACTTTTCCGGCGGGCAGCAGCAGCGGATGCTGTTGGCCCGGGCTTTGGCAGGGAATCCCGACATCCTGATTTTAGACGACGCCTCCTCCGCCCTGGACTTCAAGACCGAAGCCGCCCTCCGGGCCGCGCTGCGGGCGGGGTACGGGAACGCCACCACCGTCATCATCGCCCAGCGCATCAGCGCCGTGATGCAGTGCGACCAGATTCTGGTCATGGAGGACGGCGAGCCCAAGGGCCTGGGAACACACCAGGAATTGATGCAGTCCTGTCCCCTGTATCGGGAAATCGCCCAATTGCAGCTGGGAGGTGAGCAGGATGAATAACCGTCCCGGCAGCCTGCGGGGAATGCCCGTGAAAGGCCAGCAGTACAGCAGAAAGCCCATCAACAAAAAAGCCACCCTCCTGCGCCTGCTCCGGTATATGATGCAGTTCAAGTGGCTTCTGCTCCTGGCCCTGGCGCTGACCCTGTTTTCCAACGCCTTCGCCCTCATCGGCCCGCGCCTGTCCGGCAGCGCCATTGACTGCATTGCCGCCCCGGGCGGGGTGGACTTCGGCGGCGTGGCCCATTATGCCTTGCTGATGCTGGCGTTCTATTTAGCTTCCTCTTTGTTCTCTTATCTGCTTTCTATTTTGATGGTTCATATCAGCCGCCGGGTGACGCTGCGGATGCGGCGGGATCTGTTCGACCACCTGTGCGACATGCCCGTGGGCTTCATCGACCGCCACGCCATCGGCGATTTGCTGAGCCGCATTTTCTACGACACCGACACCATCAACACGTCGCTGTCCTCCGACGTGGTGCACGTGCTCACCAGCAGCATCACCATCGTGGGGTCGCTGATTATGATGCTCACCATCGCGCCGCCGCTGGTGCTGGTGTTCGCGTTTACGATTCCCCTGTCCCTGTTCATCACCACCATGATTACCCGCCACACCCAGCCCCTCTTCCGCCTGCGCTCCCGCAAGATGGGCGAGCTGAACGACTTTTCCGAGGAAATGATTTCCGGCATGAAGAGCCTGAAAGCCTACCACCAGGAGGACAACACGCTGGGGAACATGGATTCTCTCAACGAGGAAGTGGTGACAGCCTACTACAAGAGCGAATACTATTCCTCCATGATGGGGCCGTCGGTGAATCTCATCAACAACCTGTCCATGTCCCTGATCAGCGTGTTCGGCGCGATCCTGTACATGAACGGCGGCATCACCCTGGGCAATATTTCTTCCTTCGTCCAGTACAGCCGCCGCTTCTCCGGACCCATCAACGAAATCGCCAACATCTACGGCGAACTGCAATCTGCCCTCGCCGCCGCCGACCGGGTGTTCGCCCTGCTGGACGAGCCGTTGGAGCCCGCCGACCCGCCGGAAGCGCTGCCCTTGGAAAACGTACAGGGCGACGTGGAAATGCAGGACGTGTCCTTTGGCTACGAGAAGGACAAGACCATCCTAAAAAAGCTGTCCTTCCAGGCGCGGAAGGGCAGCATGATCGCTATCGTGGGGCCGACGGGCGCGGGCAAAACCACGCTTATCAACCTGCTCATGCGGTTCTATGACGGTGGACGGGAAGCCGGTGGACGCCATCACAAGGGACAGCCTGCGCCGGGCCTATTCCATGGTTTTGCAGGACACCTGGCTGTTCTCCGGCACCATCTACGACAACATCGCCTACGCCAAGCCCGACGCCACCCGGGACGAGGTGGAGGCCGCCGCGAAGGCCGCGAAGATCCACCACTACATCATGAGCCTGCCCGAGGGCTACGACACCGTCATCACCGACGACGGGGCGAACATCTCCAAGGGGCAGAAGCAATTGCTCACCATCGCCCGGGCCATGCTGGTGGACGCCCGGATGCTGATTTTAGACGAGGCTACCAGCAACGTGGACACGCGGACGGAGGTGCAGATTCAGCAGGCCATGCGCCGCCTCATGCGGGACAAGACCTGCTTCGTGGTGGCCCACCGCCTGTCCACCATCCGCAACGCCGATCTGATCCTGGTGGTGCGGGACGGCAACGTGGTGGAGCGGGGCACCCACAAGGAGCTGATGCAGAAAGGCGGCTTCTACCGGGAGCTGTACGACGCGCAATTTGCATGAGCAAAGGAAAAGCATCCTTCCAATCCCCGGATGGGAAAAAGGAAGGATGCTTTTGTCATAAACGATCCTGCCAGGGATGAAAAACACCCCGCCCGGAACCAGTTCTGTTTATCCCACATCCACAAACATGGGATAAGGCAGGTAGCGGGCGAAGGGCAGCTTGTCCATTGTGACGAAGCCCGCGGGCGCGGCCAGCACGTCGGGGATGCGGTTCACGATGGTGGCGCAGGTGTGGGCCACGGTGTCGGGCTTGGAAACGGAGAAACGCACGTCGGGCTCGCCGTGGATGGTATAGTCGCACAGGTCGCCTTCGCCTTCCTCATAGACCTTGCCGATGCACTGGGTTTCCACCACAATGCCCTGGTGGGTGATGGTGGTCACCACCGCGCTCATGCCAATGGCCTTGCCCTTGGGGATGGGCTCCCCCAGGGTTTCGCTGCGCACATCGTGGTCAGCGAACACCGGAACCGCCTTCTGCTTCATCTGCTCCACGCTCAGGCCCAGCTTCATGCACAGCGCTTCGTTGCTGTTCCACACATAGGCGGGCACACTGACGCTGTGGGCGATGTCCCGTTCAAATTCCTCGGCGCTCAGGCCCACGCCGTGCGCTCTCGCCAGAGCGATGCCGTAGTCCTCCACGTTGTAGCTCACCGCCCCGTCGATCTCCGCGATGCTGTGCACGCCGCCCGCGACGCAGGCGGGCAGGTTCACCCAGAACACGTCCTGCATCCCGCTCCCCACAACGGTGCAGCCCATTTCCTTTGCCAGCGCGTCCAGCTGGTTGGTGATCGCCGGCGAGGTCGTCCAGGGAAAGAGCGCTTCCTCCGACGTGGTGATCACGTTGATGCCCCGGGTAACGCATTCCAGGATGGGCTTGTGCATGTCCGGCAGGAAGCTCTGCAGCGCCAAAATGGCAATATCCGCGTCACAATTGTCCAGCACGGTGTCGGGGTCGCGGCGCACCTTGACGCCGGTTTCCCGGCGCAGGCCGGCGATTTCCCCGATGTCCTTGTCCGCGATGCTTTCATCCATGTCGATGGCGCCCACGATCTGCGCGCCTTTGTCCAGCAGGTAGCGCATGATGATGCGGCCCATTTTGCCGCAGCCATACTGCACCACGCGGATCTTGTCCCAGGTTCCATGGTTCATTTTCTGTCACCTCCATGGAACCATTATGTCCGGATTCGGCGAACTTTACGCCGCAAATCAGGCAAGCTGAGAACAAAACGTAAAATTTTGGGCTGTCCTGCGCTATTTCGTGCCTTTATGTGTTATACTGATTTTGCCGAAAGGAGGTTTTGCTTTTGAGAAAACGGATTTTTTGTTTGATGATCCTGCTTTGTTATGCGTTTTCCGGATGCCAGGCGGTAAGCTCCGAGAGCCGGGACGACGCGGCGAAGCTGCTGTGCCTGAACATCGGCAAGGCGGACTGCATGCTGCTCCTGTATGAGAACAGCGCTTATCTGATTGATACAGGTTACGAGCAAACCTGGCCCGCGCTGGAAGCGGCGTTTTTGCAGTATGGGATTTCCCGGCTGAACGGCGTGTTCCTGACCCACTGCCATGAAGACCATATGGGCGGGCTGACGGCGCTGGCGGAAAGCAAGATGGAAGTGGATGCCTGGTATGCCGCCCGGATCTTCTATGACCAGAAGGAAAGCAAGCACCCGATGAAGCTGGCCGCCGCAAAGAGAAACGAAGAAGTGACTTGGCTGGAAGCCGGCGCGGTGATTCCCGTGGGCAGCGACGCAAAAGTCACGGTCCTGGGCCCTGTAAGCGTCAATACGGACAACGAAAACAACAATTCCCTGGTGATGCGCTTTGATTCGCCCCAGGGCAGCATCCTGCTGGCCGGGGACATGAAAGAAGAAGAAGAATATGAACTGCTGGACGCCGGTCTGCTCGCCCCCTGCGATCTGCTGAAGGCGGGACACCATGGCGACAACAAGGCCACCTGCAAAGCGCTGTTACAGGCTGTGCGGCCCAAAGCCGCCGTCATCCTGACCAGCTCCGCCGAGGAGCCCGATACGCCCGCCAGTTCCACGATCAGGCGGCTGGAGAAGATCGGCTGCAAAGTGTATGTGTCCCAGGAATATCACGATGCGCTGCTGTTCACGCTGCGAGGCGGCGAGGTCAGCGCGGAGGACATTCGCTGGGACAGCGCCCCGGAACGGGAGGAGAACATCAGCATCGCCATAGATTTGGCGCACGATACGCTGACCGTTGTCAATCAGGGCGCTGCCGCCGCAAGCCTGAAAGACTGGGCCGTTTATTCCACCAAGGGAAACGAGCTGGTTTACCTGCCGGACATTGACCTCCCGGCGGGAGGCGCATTTGTGATTGGCAGCGGCGAAACCGACATACAGGCTGACCTGATTTGGCGGAAAAAGCGCGTGTGGAACCTGACCAGCCCGGACAGAGCCGTTCTCTACGACGCCTGGGGACGGCCGGTCGCCTTTGCCGACAACGGCCTCGGCGGGTAAACGCACCAAAAGGCGGCCTGCCGCATAGGATGGAATCAAGGAAGGGAGGATTCCATCATGAAAAACTGCTGCCATTCCTGCGGGCCGTCCCGCCCGCGTCCCGATCCGCCGTGTCCGCCTCCCCAGAGGCCGGACTGCGGCTGCGCGCCTCCGCCCTGTTCCTGCGGCGAGTACCTGATGCAGCGCATTTTAGCCAGCGGCAGGGTATACCGCCGCCGGGCGTGCTATCCCATCAGCCTGAACGCCCTGCCTGAGCAGGCACAGCCGCCTTTTACGATCCTGGAAGTGACATCCTGCTATTCCCCCTGCTGGGAAGAAGCGCCCTGCCGGGACAGGCGCGGGCTTGCGTTTCTTGTCACCGTACCGGTGACCTTTCGGGTGCGGGACGGAAACGGCTGCATATACACGGTCTCCACAGAGATTCAGGAAGAGCTGCGGCTGCGCTGCCTCTCCCCCGCTTATGAGTGCTGGCGCGGACAGCCGGTGGTGCAGGCAGCCGTGCGTTTGGCGGGGCGGCCCTGCCCCTGTGACTGCGGCCGCTGCGAAGTGCCGCTGGAGGTGTGCATCGAAGGGTATCTGATCGCGCCCAGCGTGTTTGGACGGCCCGAATCCTGCTGCCCCCGGCCCCTGCCCTGGTATCCCGAACCGATTTATGACCCCTACAACTGAAACAGCCCCACCCGCATGTTGAACGGGTGGGGCTGATTTTTGTTGGGTTTACAGGCGTTCAGACTTCTCAATGTCCAGGAAATACTTGTAGGCGTCCACGGTCAGCTCGCCGCAGGCGGCTTCGTCGCAGGCGATGATGGCGCCGTTGTGCATTTGCAGGGCGGAGCAGGTCCACTTCTGGCTCACGCCGCCCTCCACGGTGGCGGCCAGGGCGCGGGCCTTGTTGTGGCCGTTGATCAGAATCAGCACTTCCTTGGAGTCCGTCACCGTGCCGACGCCCACGCTCAGGGCCTTGGCGGGTACCTTCTCCGGGTCGTTGCCGAAGAAGCGGCTGTTCACGATGCGGGTGTCGGTGGTCAGGCTGCGCACGCCGGTGCGGGAATCCAGGCTGGTGTAGGGCTCGTTGAAGGCGATGTGGCCGTCCACGCCGATGCCGCCCATGAACAGGTCGATGCCGCCGTAGGAAGCGATCTTGGCTTCATACCGGGCGCATTCGCCTTCGGGGTCGTCGGTCATGCCGTTGAGGATGTTGATGTTTTCGGGCTTCATGTCCACCAGATGGTTGAAGAAATTGTCGTGCATGAAGTACCAGTAGCTCTGGTCATGCTCGCGGGGCAGGCCCAGGTATTCGTCCATATTGAAGGTGACCACATTGGCAAAGGACAGTTCTCCGGCCTGGTTCATCCGGGCCAGTTCCTTGTACACGCCAATGGGGGAAGAACCGGTGGGCAGGCCCAGCACGAAGGGGCGGGCTTCTTTGTGGTTCTTGATCTTCGCGGCGATATAGTGAGCCGCCCAGAGGCACATCTTATCGTAATTTTCCTGAATGACTACACGCATGGTTCATTTCTCTCCTTTGAAAAATTTGGGAACCGGCACCTATTATACACGACTTTGCTGTTATCTTCAAGTATTATTCTTTCATTCATTTATGCGAAACGTCAGACTGCCGAAAGAGCATTTTCGGGGACGAACCCAAAAGCCTTCCCCTTGAGGGGAAGGTGTCAGGCGCGGAACTAACTATGCTCAATGTGTCGGAGACAATTCGCGCCTGACGGATGAGGTGTCCTACTCGATTTCTGCCAAGTGGGTTGTTTGATGATTCACTGTAACACCTCATCCGAGCCGCGCGAATGGACTGGGTTACTCTCTCCATCTTTGTTCCGCGCGGCCCACCTTCCCCTCAAGGGGAAGGCTATCCGCCCAATTTACTTGCCGACAACCGGCGTCCAGTAGGTCTGGTTGTAAATGTCGGTGAAGCGGTAGGTGACGAGGGCCTTGGTCTTATCGGGCAGGTACACGTTGCTTACCTGAATCGCGCCGTTCACGGTCAGGGCTTTGCCGAAGCGGTAGCTGTCGGTGTAGTTCTGCTGGTAATCGTACAGGTCGGCCAGGAATTCGATGGTATCGCCGTCCACGATTTCGGTGATGGCCTTGGCCACCATGTCGGTTTCGTCGCCGTACACGGCGCGGGCACCGGCTACATAGCCGTTTTCATTCTCGTTATCGAACACGATCATGAGGTCGACCCGCTGGCCGTTGAGCAGCGCGGGCACCCGGCCGGTGATGATCCAGCCGCCGTTGTCCAGGTACTGGGCGGTCTCGCGGTAATAAGGCACGGGCTGTCCGTTCAGGGCCAGCCAGGTGCCGTCCATGTCGGCTACCATGCGGCCCTGGCCGTCGAAGGAGAACAGGTTATCCAAGCCCAGATCCACATAGCCTTCGCCGTTGTCGTAGAACACGTTCTGATCCACGCCGGTGACCAACGCCCAGTCCTCGGCTTTCATGTCCAGCACATAATTGCCATTGTCCGCCTTAAAGACCAGCGCGGAGGCGTCCAGCAGATTGTCCGCCAGGAACGCGGTCAAATCGCTGTCGGACAGCTCCCGGTCAGACAGGAAGGACGTATTGTCGCTGTCCAGCCCAGCCACCCGGCCATAGCCGCCGCCCAGGAAGGAAGAAAGCAAATCGCCCACCAGGTCGCCAGAGGAGGAAGAACCGCCGCTATAACTGGAAGAAGCAGAACCGGAGCCGCCCAGCAGGTCGAACAGGGAGGGCATGGCGGAGGAAGAACCGCCGCTGACCGCCTGGCCGCCGGCTTCCACCTGGGCGAAGGCGCGGATGGCCTTGGCGTAATCGGCGTCCATGCCGATGGCGGCGTAGGTGCTCACGGCCTTATCCACGTTGGACATTTTGTTGTAGGGGAAGTAAATGCTCAGGCCGTAGGCGCTGGAGATGTTGCCCGTGCGGTTGTACTTGACCGCGGACCGGATGACCTTCGCCAGCGCGCCGCTTTCCTGGGTGTTCAGCTTGTTGCACAGGTCGGTCAGGTCCACCATATCCACTTTCGCGGACGTGCCGAATTCCCGGCTGCCGTTGCGGGCGTTGGACACGGTCTTGTACTGCTTGCCAGACACCAGAGAGGTGACGGACTGGGCGAAGGACTTGAGCTTGGAAGGAACGGTGTGTTCCAGCTCGGCCAGGTCGATCAGCGCCAGGGTGGTCTGCTGGCCGCGGCAGGAAGTGGCGCACTTGGACACGAAGTCGTCGCAGATCTGCTTGCCGATGTCCAGGGTCTCCATGGACGTATCATTGCCCCAGGCGGTGAGCCAGTCGGTGTAGTACCAGCCGATGCCGGGCTCGGTTTCCTCGGAGGCGATGAGATAGTCGGCGTACTTGCTGCACATCATGGCGTTTTCCACGGTGCCCATCAGGCAGGTATCGAAGCCGATGAAGTCAAACTTCACGCCGCCGTTCTGGAACGCCTGGTTCAGCCCGGCCAGGCTCATGGAGCCCGCGCGGGTGTTGCGCTCGTCGTAGCCGTAGCCGCTGACGGAGCCGGAGCCGTGATCCCACAGCACCAGGGCGTAACGGTTGGCCTTGAAGTTCTTGGCACAGTATTTGATGAAGGAGGTCAGGGTTTCAGGGCTGGTCATGGCGCCGGTGCCCGCGTTATCCTCCAGGCACTTGAGCTTGCCGCCCTCCACCTGCCAAATCTGGTTCACGCGGCTGGAAATCTGATTGTTCCGCCAGTTGGAGCAGCCGCCGGTGTACACGATCAATTTCAGGTTCTTGCCGAAGGAGGCGTTCAGCATTTCCTGCAGGTCCTTGGTCGCCATCCCGCTGCGGCTTTCCAGGTCGGCGCCGCACAGGTATACCATCAACGTTACCTTATCCTTGCCATTGCCGATGATGGAGGTGTACTTATCGCGGCTGCCCGCCGCCACCTTGCGGTCCAGGTTGCCGGAATAGGAGGAGATGGGCGTGGTCTGGCTCTGGCTGTAAGCGTTGTAGCCGCTGTCGGAAGCGCCAAGGCCGGTCTGGCTGCTGAACCAGCTGCCGCCCAGGATGCTCTGCAGCGCGTCGGAGCCATAGCCGCTGAGCAGGCTGCCCAGCATGTCGCCCATACCGCCGGAAGAGGAGGAACCGTCCCCCAGCAGGTCGCCCAGGCCGGAGGAAGAGGTACCGCCCCCCAGCAGGTCGCCCAGGCCGGAGGAAGATGTGCCGCCGCCCAGCAGATCGCCCAAGCCGGAGGAAGAGGTGGAGGAACTGTCGGAACCGCCGCCGCCGAAGAGACCGCTCAGGCCTCCCCCGCCGCCCAGGAGCAAAACCGCCGCCACGATGAGGATCAGCATCAGCGGGCTGCGCTTGCCGCCGGATGCGCGGGTGGACTGGCTGCCGCCGGAAGCAGGCGTGCCGCCGCCGGTAAACTGCGTCTGCTGCGGGCGCTGCTGGCTCTGCTGCGGGCGCTGCTGCTGCGCGGACTGCTGGGGCCGCTGCTGATTCATAAAAGGATTCTGCTGGGGCCGCGCCTGCTGCTGGTTCAAATAGGGGTTGGGGCGGCTCTGGGGCGCGCCGGTGTTCTGAGGCCGCGCCTGCTGGGGCGCGCTGTTTGCGCCCGTCCCCTGGGTGTTCATGCTGCCGCCGGCCTGGCCTGATACCTGCTTGGGCCGGTTCAGGGGTGTCTGCGTGCGTCCCGGCCTGTTGTCCATCCGCTGGGGTGCGCCGCCCTGAGCCTGCTGCTCTTTGCGCTCCTCATATCCTCCCTGGTCGCCCACCGGGCCAGTGCCCATGCCGGGGCCATGGGTTTCCATGCTGTCGGCGTTCGCCGTGCCGGTCACGTTCTTTTTCCGGTTCAAGGGGCCGTTGCCTTGCATATTCATCCCTTCTTTGCCTGAAATTTTCATTTGCGCAGGATAAGCCCTGCTTTTTTCTATGCCATTATATCACGAATCTCTCCCCGCGTCACGAAAAAATTACTTTTTCTTCATTCGCTGGGCTG
>CADBCX010000136.1 GCA_902793245.1 uncultured Eubacteriales bacterium
TCCGCTATTGCGGGTCCAGGGTACTCAGTACCCTGGTGGGGTGCGGGGCAACGCCCCGCCGTTCTCCTTCTTTTTACCCTTCGCAACATAGCTGTTAACTGTATAAATATATCCAGATAGCAGCAAGCCCGCCGACTGAACCGGCGGGCTTGCTGTTGTTCGGTATATTATTTGGCGGCTTCGCGCTTATTGAAGATGACGTTGATGAGGATACCCAGGATGAGGCCGGTAGCGATGGAGGAGATGGTGATGTGGGAGAAGTTCAGGGTCAGGCCGCCGATGCCGGGCACCAGGATGGCCGCGACGACGAACAGGTTGCGGTTGTCGTTCAGGTCAACGGGCTGGAGCATCTTGAGCCCGCTGACGGCGATGAAGCCGTACAGGGCGATGCACACGCCGCCCACGATGCAGGAGGGAATGGAGTTCACGAAGCACACGAAGGGATCGAAGAAGGAGAGGATGATGCAGTACACCGCGGCGATGGCGATGGTGCTGATGGAGGCATTGCCGGTGATGGCCACGCAGCCGACGGATTCGCCGTAGGTGGTGTTGGGGCAGCCGCCGAAGAAGGAGCCCACGATGGAGCCCACGCCGTCGCCGATGAGGGTCTTGTCCAGGCCGGGGTCGGTGATCAGGTCGCGGTTGATGATGGTGCTCAGGTTCTTATGGTCGGCGATGTGCTCGGCCAGGGTGACGAAGGCCACGGGCGCGAACAGCACCAGGATGCTGATGACGTCGCCAAAGGAACCAATCTTGTTGGTGGCTTCGGGATACGCGCCGAAGATGCCAAGGAACGTGAAGCGCGGCACCTTGAAGATCTGCATATTGTCAAAGGCGGCCAGGTTCACCAGCTTCAGGGCGTCGATGTTGGCAGCGTTGCCGATGAAGGTGAAGGCCAGGGCCACCACGTAAGCGCCCAGGATACCGATGATGAAGGGGATCATCCTCATGCCCTTGCCGCCCTTGGTAGAGGCGAACACGGTGATGATGAAGGCGATCACGCCCACCAGGATGGCCACCAGGTTGTAGCTGCCGGCGGCGGTGTTGTTGATGTTGTTCACCGCGCTGCCGCACAGGGACAAGCCGATCAGCGCCACGGTGGGGCCGATGACCACGGGGGGAAGGAGTTTATTGACCCATTCGGAGCCGGTCTTTTTAATGATCAGGGAGATGATCACATACACCAGGCCCGCGAACACGGCGCCCAGGAAGATGCCCAGGAAGCCGAAGGCCACCGCGCCCGCCAGCGGGCTGATGAAGGCGAAGGAAGAACCCAGGAACACGGGGCTCTTTTTCTTCGTGGCGATGAAGAGGTAGAACAGCGTGCCGAAGCCCGCGCCGCACAGGGCGGCAGGCTGGCTCATGTATGTGCCGGTGCCGTCCACCAGGATGGGCACCAGCAGGGTGGCGGCCATGATGGCCAGCAGCTGCTGGAAAGCGTAGATCAGGTTCTTTCTGATGGGTGGCTTGTCCGCGATGTCGTATACCAGTTTCATCGGTAATGTTCCCCCTGTCAAGAATTTATATCAACGCCGGAAGGCGCTAATACGCTTTTCCTCCGTTCATCCCGCCTTGCAAACGAAAAGGCCTGCCCGGTACAGGCAGACCCGAAAGCGCGTTTTTTTCCGCGCATGCAAAAGCGTTCCATCGTCTCTTGCCGGTCTCTCTGTACCGCCTTAAAGATGAACCTTGGAGAGTATAACCGTTTTTTCGTTCGTTGTCAATGCGGTTTCTGTCTGATTTTTTGACGTTTTATCAAAAAGAAAAAAAGCAGCCCGGTTCAGGCTGCTTTTCATCTGATTATTTGAGGGTAATGACCACGTGCCGGTTGGGTTCTTCGCCCTCGGAGTGGGTGGTGACGGCGGGATGATCCTGGAGGGCGCTGTGCAGAATGCGGCGCTCGTAGGGGTTCATGGGCTCGAGGCTCACCTTGCGGCCCGTCTTCTGGGCGCGGTTGGCCATACGGTTAGCCAGGCGCACCAGCGCTTCCTCGCGCTTGGCGCGGTAGCCCTCAGTGTCCAGGGTGACGCGGGTGTAATCCTCCTGGCCCTTGTTGACCTGCAGGCTGGTGAGGTATTGCAGCGCGTCCAGGGTTTCGCCCCGGCGTCCGATGAGGATGCCCAGGGTGTCGCCTTCCATGTTCACGCGCACGTTGCCTTCTTCGTCGTTCGCCACGGCCACGGACACGTTCACGCCCATCAGCTTGGTCACTTCCTGGAGGAATTCCTGGGCGCGACCGGCGGCGGTAGCCCGGTCTGCCTGCTCGGCAGGCACGATTTCCTTCTGCTCCTTGGGCTCTTTCGGCTCCTTGGGGGCCTTGGGAGCGCGGGGTGCTTTGGGTTTGCTTTCCTTCTTGGGCGCCTCTTCCTTGTCGGCTTCGGACTTAGCGCCGTCCTCTTTGGGCGCCCGGGGCTTCCGGGGCTTTGGCGCGGGCTTTTCGGCCTTTTCTTCTTTTTCAACGGCGGGTTTTTCAGCCTTGGCGGAAGCGGCTTTTTCCTGCTTGCGGGGCTTGGCTTCGCCGGATGCCTTGGCTTCTTCGGGCTTCATGACGTCAGCCAGGATCGCCCGGGCCACGTCATCGGAAGTTTCTTCTTCTTTTACGGTGATGCGCACCTTGGCGGGACGGGAGCCAAACAGCCCGAACAGGCCTTTGCTGCCTTCTTCCAGTACGTCCCATGTTACGTCGCTGATGGCTACGCCCAGCTCCTGCAGGCCCTGATCGATGGCTTCCTGGATGGTGCGGGCGGAGTATTCATATACTTTCATTACTTTATGGACCCCTCTCCGGATGCAATCTGCGCCTTCTGCGCGTCTTTTTTCTCAAGGATTTTGGTGATAATCACGCTCTGAACCCACATGGCGATGGTGGAAGTGACCCAGTACACGGCGAAGCCGGCGTTGGAGGTCAGGCACCAGAACACGGACAGGACGGGGAAGAAGTACTTCATAAAGGTGTTCATCCCGTTTGCCTGATTGCTGCCGTTTGCCTGGGTCTGCTGGTTTTCGTTCATGGCGGGGTTGAACTTGTACTGGAGCACCTGGCTCACGCCCGCCAGCACGGGCAGGATCAGCAGGCCGTTATACTGCTTGAACAGGGTGATGGAGAACAGGAAGAAATTGATGTTCGCCCAGCCGGGCACGGTCGCCACCGCCTGGACATAGCCGGGCATTTGCCCCAAAGCGCCGAGCATGGCGGTCACGCTGGCCTTCACGGCGTCGTTGGTGCCAAAATCCAGGGCGGTTTCGCTGACGGCGGCGATGCTCTGGGTGACGGCTGCCAGCTGGCCTTCTGAAAGCGCTTCATACGCGCGCTGCCACATGTTGGCGGGAATCATGTTCAGCGCCTGGGCATTGGGAGCGATGGAAGCGAACAGGGAGTCCGGCATCCAGATGTTTTTGACCCACAGGAACCGGTCCGCGGCGGCGATGATGTTGGTTTCTCCCGCCAGGTAGCGGAAGGTCTGCATAGCCATCTGTTCGTTGGCGATGCCGCGCATGGCGGCGAACATGGCGAACATGATAGGCCAGGTCAGCAGCAGGGGCAGGCAGCCGGACAGGGGGTTGTAGCCCTCCTTCTTCATCAGCTCGGCTTGCTTTTGCTGCAGCTTCTGCTGGTCTTTGGCGTACTTCTTTTGCAGTTCGTTGATCTTGGGCTGGATCAGCGCCATTTTGCGCATACCCTTGCGGCTCTTGTAGTCGAAGGGCATGATCAGCATACGCATCAGGATCGTGAAGATGATGATGGACACGCCGTAGTTTCCCACCAGGCTGTTGATGCCCGCCAGGACGTCGTACAGGAATTGCTCAATCGCGTTCAAGGATTTTCGTCCCTCCTAATGATAGCGCTGGGCGCCTCGGGCACGGGGTCATACCCGCCTTTGGCGAAAGGATGACAGCGAAGGATGCGCCTTGCGGCCAGCTGTCCTCCCCTGACCGCGCCGAACCGTTTGACGGCTTCCTCGGCGTATTCGGAGCAGGTGGGATAGAACCGGCAGGCGCGGGGGAGACCCGGGCTCACTCTGCGCCGGTAAAAGCGGATGATGGAAAGCAAGACACGTTTCATTTAGCGTCATCCCGATACAGGCCCTGTTTGCGCAGCAAATAGCGAAGCGACTGGTACAGACGGGCGAAATCGGCTTCCGCGGCCGGTTCCCGCGCGGTGACTACGTACAGGCCCGTCCTGAGGCGCGGCAGCTCCGCCCGGAACGCTTCGCGCAGACGGCGCCTGACCTTGTTGCGGGTCACGGCGTTGCCGATCTTTTTGCTCACGGAAAAGCCGACCAGCAGCTTCGGTCCTTTCGCAAACCCCACCGACATTTCGCGGCACGCTCCGCCCTTGCCCTTTTTATAGACGTAGCGAAACTGGCCGTTCTTCCTCAGACGATACTGCTTTTCCATATGTACCCAGCCGAATCGAATCAAAAATCGTTTGCTGTGTCCCTGCGGTTATTTCCGGGTATAACAGCAAACCCGCCCCACGAATCCATGCTCTCTGGCAAGCGCGGGGCGGGCCAAGCCATGCAAGAAAGAGGGGAGCGGCGGTTTAGACCGTCAGCTCCTTGCGGCCACGATTGCGGCGGCGGGCCAGCACCTTGCGGCCGTTCTTGGTGCTCATGCGGGCACGGAAACCATGCACCTTGTTGCGCTGGCGTTTCTTGGGCTGATAGGTACGTTTCATGACAACAACAACTCCTTTTAAAATCCGAAATGCCTGATGGCATTGTTTCGCGCGTAATGAGGCAATACACCACAAAACAGCCATTATAGTATATCCATCAGGCCGCCGGATGTCAAGGGATTTTCGCAAAAAAATCAATCATCAGCGCTTATTGCTGAAAGAAGAATACAGAGTTCAGAGTACAGAGTCCAGATAAATATTGTCAGATGATTGTTATCCTGAAATGCGGACACTATAACACCTGAACTCTGTACTCTGCACTCTGTACTCTTATAGCGAATGCCTATTGCCTTGCCTCACTGCTGCGCGGCGTACTGCTGCCGCAGGGCGCGGACGGCCTCGGCCTGCTGGCTCACGCTCATATCCAGCTGCTCCATGAGCTGGTTGATGGAGTCATGCATGCGGGCGGTATAGGCTTCGCAGTCGCGGTGGGCGCTTTCCAGCATTTCCTGGGCCTGGGCCTGGGCGCGGGCCACGATTTCGCTGTCAGCCACCATCTGGGCGGCGCGGGCCTGGGCGTCGGCCACCAGCGCGTTGGCGCGGGTCTGGGCGTCGGCGACCATGGCGTTGGCCTGGTCGGTGGAGGAGCGCAGGGTTTCGGCGGCGCGGGCCTGGGCGTCGGTCACCATGGCGTTGGCTTCCTTCTTGGCGTTTTCCACGGTGCTCGTGGCTTCGGCGGTGGCGTTGCGGGTGGTTTCCTCGGCGATGCGGTTGCTTTCGCTGATGATGTTTTCTTCCTGATCAATGATGGTCTTGGCGTTCTGCACGTCCACCGGGATGCTTTCTTCCAGGCGGCGCATCAGGCTGGAGAATTCTTCCTTGTCCAGCATGAATTTCTTGGTCAGGGGAATGGATTTCGCTTCGGAAAGAAGCTGCTCCATACGGTCCAACAGTTCAAAGGTCATCAGGCGATTGGTAGACATGGGCAAATCCTCCTTTTTTATGGTTCACGATTTTGAAAAGGCTGCCAGAATATCCGGCAAAACCTGTGAGGGAACATAGCTTGAAATATCCGCGCCGAAGGAGGCCAATTGGCGCACCATGCTGGCGCTGACGTCCGCGCGCTCCGGCGACGCGGGCAGGAACAGGGTTTCCAGGCCGGGGTCCAGCCGGCCGTTGATGTGGGCCATGGTGGTTTCGCTGTCCAGGTCGGCGGCGTTCCGCACGCCCCGCACCACCACCCGAATGCCTGTATCCCTGGTCAATTGGGCCAGCAGGCCGGGCCAGGCGATGATCTTCACGTTGGGAATCTCCGCGCAGGCTCTTTCCAGCATGTCCACCCGCTGTTCCACGCAGAAAACGCCCTGCTTGTCCGGGTTGTGCAGCACGCCCACCACCACGGTGTCAAAGGTCGCGGCGGCCCGGCGGATGATGTCCAGGTGGCCCAGGGTCACGGGGTCGAAGCTGCCGGGATAGAGGCAGCAGTGGTCGCCGTACTTGCAGTTCATGCGTCCGCCTCCCCGTTCTCCAATTGGTAAAAACCCAGGCCCGCCGCGCCGTACTCCCGATGGTCGGTTTGCCGGAGTGGCGGCAGGATGTCCGGCGGCGTGTTGCGGTCGTGCTCGACGACGATCATGCCCTCCGGGTTCAGCAAGCCGCCTTCGATGATGGCCTGGCAGACCGGCACGGTGGACATGCGGTAGGGCGGGTCCAGGAAGATGAGGTCGAAGGCGTCGCCCTTCTTTTGCAGGGCGCTGAGGGCCGCCGTGTCCTTCATGCGAAGCAGCTTCGCCCTGTCCCCGCAGTTCAGCGTGTCGATGTTTTCCTGAATCACCGCGCAGGCTTTGGCGCTCAGGTCGCAGATCACGGCGCTGTCCGCGCCGCGGCTCAGGGCTTCCAGGGCCAGCGCGCCGCTGCCGCCGTACAAATCCAGCACCCGCGCGCCGTAAATCCGGCTGCCCAGGATGGAAAACAGCGCTTCTTTGACCCGGTCGGCGGTGGGGCGGGTGTCCATGCCCTCGGGGGCTTTCAGCTTCCGGGAGCGCATCTCTCCTGCAATGATCCGCATGGCTTAAATAATTTCGTTCTTCTTGGCGGTCCGCGCCTGGCGGGCTTTGAGGGCCTTCTTCTTTTTGCGCTGGGCGCGTTTGTTGCTGCTGGAAATGCCGCCGTGAATCATGGCGCGGCTGCGGGGGCCGGTCAGGTAGCCGATGGGGAAGCCCAGCAGCGGCAGGGCAGCCAGCAGGGGACTGAGCCGGTCAAAGAGCAGCAGCATGTCGGGCCGTTCCGTGGTGGCAATGTTGGCGAAGGGGAATATCAGCACGCGGGACACCATGCGCAGCACGTCCAGCGCGCCCACGCCCGCGCTGCTGGAATAATAGGACAGCGGCGCGGTGATCTCCTCCTGGCTGGCATAGCCCGATACCCAGCGCGGCAGGGATTGCAGGATATATACCTGCTTGGTGGCGGTCAGGGCGTGGGGGAGCGTTATCAGGATCACGGGGATGGCGCCGATCAGGGCGATCATCCAGCCCTTGCCGGGATGGAAGCAGCGCTCTTTATCCTTGGTGTCCACGGTCTTTCCGGATTCCTGCCGGGCGTAGGCGATCTCCCCGAAGGACACTTCGTTTTCACCCAGCCGGGAGCCGTCCATGTACACGATCATGGCGCAAATCAGCACGATCACCAGGTTCATGGCCGTGCGCACCGCGAAGTTGCCGAACTGCAGGGCGCTGCCCACGATGAGGTAAACAAACACGAACATGAGATAGTAAGCCATCAGGCGCAGCCCGTGCTTCACCGCCGCGCCGTCGATCAGGTTGCCCTTTAAATACGGCTTGAATACCAGCGGCATCTTGTTCTTCGCGTTTTTGGATTGAGTCTGCATAAACGAAACCCTTTCGTCAGAGTACAGCGTACAGAGTGCAGAGTCCAGATTGATATGGTCTGCTCATTCAAAGAATTCAAAGCGGTATTGCGATATGATCTGTACTCTGAACTCTCGTTTCTGCGGTTTTCCTAAATATCTCCGTCATAGAGGATCGGCACCCTCGCCGTGGCGGCCAGGAGCATTTCATAGCTGATGGTGCCCGCCCAGGAGGCCAGCTCGTCGGCGGTGATTTCCTCGTTTTCCTGCCGTCCCAGCAGCACAACGGGCGCGCCTAAGTACAGCTTTTCCTGCGGCACGTCGGACACGTCGGCCATGATCTGGTCCATGCACACCCGGCCGATCACCGGGCAGCGCTTCCCGCCGATGAGCACGAAGGCCTTGCCGGACAGCGCCCGGTGGTAGCCGTCGCCGTAGCCCACGGGCAGGGTCGCCACCCGCATGTCCTTTTCGGCCTTGTAGGTGCAGCCGTAGCTGACAGCCGTCCCTGCCGGGATCT
>CADBCX010000137.1 GCA_902793245.1 uncultured Eubacteriales bacterium
CATGATAAAACGTACAGAACACGCGGCAGCGGAAGAGAGAAACAAGCGCTTTGCCGCGGGAACGCTGCTGGCGATCCTGCTGCTTTGCGCGGTCAGCGCGGCGTATGTGTCCGGCGCGCGCACAGCAGAGGTGGTCGCCCGGAAACGGGAGCTGCCGGTGTATTCGGTGGAACGGGATGACAATCGGATTGCCATCAGCTTTGACGCGGCCTGGGGCGGCGACAAGACGGAAAAAATTTTGGATATTCTGGATGAAAATGGTGTCAAGGCAACGTTCTTTTTAGTGGATATCTGGACGCAGCGTTTCCCCGAACTGGTGCGGGAAATCGCCGCCCGGGGCCATGAGATCGGCAATCATTCCACCACCCACCCCAAGATGAGCGCCCTCAGCCGGGACAAGATTGCCCAGGAACTGGAAACCATGAGCGCGAATGTGGAAAAGCTGACCGGGCAGCGCCCCACCCTGTTCCGTCCGCCCTACGGCGACTATAACAACGACGTGGTGCTGACCGCCCGGGGCAATGGGTACGAAGTAATCCAATGGAGCGTGGACTCCCTGGACTGGAAAAACAAAGGCGTGCAGCCCCTTATCGACCGGGCTACAAAGAATGTGAAGAGTGGCGACATCGTATTGTTCCACAACGATTCCCAGTATATCGTGGACGCGCTGCCCGCCGTGCTGAAAAAATACCGGGAGCAGGGGCTCGTGATCGGGCCGGTGTCCCAGGTGCTTCTGACCGGAGAAACAACCATAGACCCGCAGGGAAAACAGCATCCTGCGGCTACAACAGTACCGGAGGTGTGAAAACAGACATGGATACGGAAAACAACCAGCTTACCCTTTGCGGCGTGATTGAGAACACGCCCGTTTTAGACCACGAGGTGTTCGGAGAAAACTTTTATCGGATGGATATCCGCGTGCCGCGCCTCAGCGGGGCCAGCGACCTGCTGCCCGTTACCATTTCGGAGCGGCTCATGAACAGCCAGGTAACGCCCGGTGTGCGCATCGCCATTCACGGGCAGCTGCGCTCCTATAACAAGGTGATGGGCGGGGCGGGACGGCTGCTGCTGACGGCGTTTGCCCAGCGGCTTCTGCCCCCGGACGACGACGAGAACCCCAACACCATCCGGCTGGTCGGCGCGATATGCAAGCCGCCCTCCTTCCGCACCACGCCCTTCGGCCGGGAAATCGCCGACCTGATGCTGGCTGTCAATCGGGCGTTCGGCAAGAGCGATTATATTCCCTGCATCGCCTGGGGCCGCACCGCCCGGTATGCAGCCGGGTTGAACGTGGGGGATAAGCTGGAGGTGCAGGGCCGTTTCCAGAGCCGGGAATACCAGAAGCAGATGCCCGACGGCACGATCATGAACCGCATGGCGTATGAAGTATCATTGAGCAGGCTGACCTGCCTCAAGGACATGCCGCTGCCCGTCCAGCCCGTGATGGAGCGGGAAAACGCCCTGCAGTGAAAACAAAAAAGAACAGCCATTTCCGCTTGGAGCGCAAGCAGGAAATGGCTGATTTTTTATGTGTTCGCTTATTCCGCGGCCTTCACGGCGATGACATGGGGATTCGCGCCGTTGTACCAGTAGAGGAAGCCTTCCAGGTCGATCTTATCGCCGATGTTCAGCTTCGTCACGGCGTCATACACTTCGGTGCCTTCGCCGCACAGATAGCTTTCCACGGTGAAGGAATACACAGCGCCGTTCACTTCCAGGTCGAAGTACAGGTCGTTGTTGTTGCCCGCCGCGCCGGAGCCATCCCAGTTGTACAGGAACGCGGCGTCGTTGCCGTTGGCGTCCTTCTTGGCGACTACGACAGCGCCCTTCACGGCGATCAGCTCGTTCTGGTGGGCGGCCAGTTCATCGGTGCCCAGCAGGGCGGTCACGTCCAGGGGCTCGGCGATGAAGGGATCGGCTTCCAGAATTTCAAAGGTGGCGTCGGTGATTTCCACTTCGCCGCTCCATTCGGCCTTGTAGCCGGTCACGCGGATCTTGGTGCCGGGCACCAGCTTGTCATAATCTTCCTGAGAGAGGGGCAGTTCATAAAGGAAGTACGCGCCATCTGGAGCCTGGGTGTAGATGGTGCCTTTGTTGTCCCACCAGCCCTGCTTGGCCTGCACGTAGGTTTCCACGGTCACTTCGGTTTCCAGTTCGGCAGCCACGTATTCTTCGTGGGTCATCACGCCTTCGGCCAGCGCCGCGAAAGCGCACACGGTCATCATCAGAGCAAGAACCAGAGCAAGAATCTTTTTCATGTTTCCGTCTCCTTTTGATTTTGTTTTTGGGAACCACCTGTATTATACAAAAAATGACGGCTAAAGTAAAGCGTTTGGCAATGTTTTTCTGCGGTCTGTTCCGTTACGCTTTCATCAGGCGGATGTCCTGGCCCAGGAACGCGATGGCCATGCCCGTGCGCGGGTCGAGCAGGCGGGAAGTCATGCGCTCGGTGTAGCGCTTCTGTAATTCTTCCCGCGTCAGATTGGTGGATATGACGGTATACAGGCCGCGCTTCAAGCGGGTGCTGATGAGGTTGTAAATCTGCGTCACGGTCACGCTGTCGATCAGCGGTTCCATGCCCAGGTCGTCGATGAGCAGCAGCGTTGCTTCAAAGTATGCGTCCGCCGTTTCGCCGGTTCGGGAGAAGTAGGCGTTTTTCAAATCCATCAGCAGGTCGTAGGCCGTCACGCTCATTGTGCCGACGCCTCTTGCCTGGGCTTCATGCCCCACGCAGTTGAGCAGGAAGGTTTTCCCCAAACCGCTGCCGCCGTGGAGCAGCAGGGTTTTGATAGGGCCGCTGCCCGCATTGGCGGCAAACCGGCGGCATTTGTCCCGCACGGCCATCATGTATTCCCGCTGGGTTACGCCGGTTCCGGGCAGCGGAGCATCCGGGAAGCGCATTGGGTCAAATGCCGCAAAGGTCTGGTTCTCCCCTTCGTTCCCGTCCGCCTGGGCCAGCGCTTGCTGATAGGCTTTTTTCAGGCATTCGCACTGCTTCTGCACAGAGTTTTCATAGACGAAACCCGTGTCGCCGCACAGTGGGCAGTTGCAGACGGGCGCCAGATAATCGGCGGGATACCCCTTCGCTTGCAGCAATGCGGCGATTTTTTGATTGTATTCCGCCATGACCGCTTCCGCGCTTTGCAGCTTCCCGTCGGAGAACGCGCCGCGCACCGCCCCCAGCACCATTTCATGGCGGCTTTTGACCACCTCGTCCAGGTCGGGATGCTTCTCGGCGATCTCCCGCCGACGCCGTTCGTTTTCCTGCTCGTTGCGCTCGCGCTGGGCTTCAAACGCTGCCAGCACCTGATTCCATACCGGATTTTCCACGATACTTCCTCGCTTCCTCGATCAAATCGTCCGACACCGCCAGCAGTTCTTCCTCGGTGTACTGCCGCTGGGTGTATTGCTGCTCGGACACGGTTTTCCGTTTCTCAGGCGTTTTCCGGGCCTGCACCTGGGAAAGGTCGGTGATGCCCGCCGCGTGCCAGGTTTCCAGCACCTTGTCCAGGTAAGGGATCTTCCCGCCCTCGGCGTTGCGCGCCTGCTCGGCGGCGGCGCAGATCATCTCCTGGCTGTAGCCCCAGCCGTGCCATTTTTGATACAGCATCGTATCGGCAATGGTGGGATTGCCCCGATGACCGCAGGCATCAAATACTTCCCGCAGCAGCATTTCCAGGCCGCGGCGCTTTTCCAGGTATTCCCGAACCGATTCCTCCGTGGTATACCCCTTGCTCTTCCAGCGTTCCAGCAGCCAGTGCATATCCTCCAGGCTTCGGCTGTTCCTCCGGCAGTATTCCGCTGCCAGCAGCAGCACGGCATGGGGCTGAATGTCAAGCAATGCATTGTATTCCATCATTGCGGCGGGGCCGGACAAACGCACGCCGAGACGGGTGAACACTTCCTGTGCCAAGTCCTTCCGCGCCTGTTCCTGCTCCATTTGTTTGTTTACCTGTTCGCTGGTGCGGGCTCCGCTTCGGTTTTGCAGGCTTTCCAGGATTTTATCCAGATATTTGAAAGACGGGTCGCCGCTGGTCATATTCTTGCAGGCGTCCAGGATGGCCTGGGGCTCGAATTCCCAATCCGCAATCCATTTTTCATACAATTCCAGTTCGTCGTCGCTGGGCAGGCGGCGCTTGCCCATCCGGGACAGCACCTTCCGTACGCCTTCATGCACTGTTTGCTTATGCTGAAGAAAGCTTTCCGCGTCCTCGGGGGTGCCGACGCCAGCTTCCTTCATGCTCACCGCAAGCTTTTCCGCGGCTTTAAAGGAAAAATGCGATCCCCTTTCCGCCATACAGTGATGCAGCAGCATCAGCACCGTTTCGGGCGGCAGGCCCAGATCCTGCACCCATTCCCAAGCCAGGGAGATTTCCGAGGGGACGACCTTGCGCCGGTCTCCAAACGCTGCGTATACCGCTTCGGCAAAGTGAACATATTCCGTATCCACATTCGCTTCGGAGGTTCCCTGCGCGCGCTGGGAGGGCGAATAGAAACGGTACTGGGGCGGATTGTCGCTCAGGCGCGTCACCAGCCCCCTGCGTTCCCAGTAGCGCAGAGCCGCTTCGATCTCCGGCACCGGAATGAAAAGGTCCTGCGACATTTCATCCAGCGAATAATCCGGGCTTTTGTAAGCGCAGGCAAACAGGCTCCAAAGGTATACTTTAATATAGTCGCCTTTCGCGGCGGGAAGATAATCCAACAGGAACCGGTTTTCCAGGGCCGTTACGCCATATTGCATCGCTTCCCGGTCATATTCAAACACGCTCTGTTCTCCTTTTCAACTGTAATAATCCGCCTGCCTGGGCGGTCAGCACGGCCAGGAGCATCAGGAAGCATCCGATATAGCCCCGGCTGTCCATGCGTTCGCCCAGCATGATCGCGCCGGCAATGACGCAGAACACCGATTCCAGGCTCATCATCAGGGCAGCGAGCGCCGGACGGCAGCCCTTTTGGCCGATGGCCTGGAACAGGTACCCCACGCCCGTGGACATGACGCCGGTATACAGGATGGGGATCATGGCCCGGCGCAGGTCTTCCCAAGCGGGATGTTCAAAGATGAAAGCAAAAATCCAGTTCAGCATCACGGCGGAAACAAACTGCATGGTGCACAGCTTCAGCGGCGTCACAGTCTGGACAAAGTGGTCCATGCACAGAATCTGCACCGCCCATACCAAGCTGCTCAGCAGAAGAATGGAATCCGAAGGAGCCAGAGAAAGCCGTTCGTCCGCCGGAACACACAGCAGATACAGCGCCGGCAGCGCCAGCAGCAGCGCCAGCCAGGTCGTGATCTGGGTGCGCTTGCCAATCAGCGCCCCCAGCACCGGCACCATGACCACGTACAGCGCCGTCAGAAATCCGGCTTTCCCCGCTCCGGCTTCACCGACGGCGGATTGCTGCAGGAAAGAAGCCAGGAAAAGGGCGATCCCCTGAACGGCGCCTTTGGCTGCCTCTTTCCGGTTCAAGGGCTTTCCCGTCGTTTTTATTTCCCGCAGCAGCAGGGGGAGCAAAGCGAATATGCCCACCGTATAACGGGCGGCGTTGAAGGTAAAGGGCTGTAAATAACGGCTGCCTTCCCGCTGAAAGGCCATGGCAAAACCCCAGATGCCGGCAGTCATGAGCAGCAGGGCGGCACAGCGAAGTTCGTTTTTTACGGGTGGATTGTTCATTCGGCTTGTTTTCCTTTTGCTTTTGCTCTTTTGCCTGCCGCTTCCCGGGCGGAAGCGGCGAGAGCGCTACTGTTTTACGCCGGTTGCCTCGTTATTATAGCATCCAATTCCCGCCTTGGCAATGAATTGACGCAGTTTTTTCGTGAATCGGAATGAACAGGCGCTGCCGCCTTTTTCTAAAAAAGAACCCCATGCACAGGGGAGAGCCCATGCATGGGGAGAAAGGAACAAGCGATTACTCGGGGATTCTGTACAGCTCGTAGCCGCTCTTTTTTGTCTTGATGATGAAATGGTCATCATCCGTGATGGTGATATTGGAATAGTATTGAGGCAGGTAGTTGTTCCCGTACCAGTTCACAACGGAACCGCCGAGGCTGAAGCTGGCGACCATCAGGTATCCGCTTCCGCGGGTCTTTTTGAAAGAGCAGTTCATGCTTTTCACGTTGCCGTCGGGGGAAATGAGCATTGTTTTCGTCAGCTTCCCGTTTTTCTGTGTGGCAAAGAAGGTAGCGCCATACCTGTCGATCTTCACGTCGGGATCCAGCTCCGGAAGCGTCAGCAGCTTCCTTGTTGCCACTTCGTAGCAGAAAAACTGGTCGTCCTTTTTCGCGCAGATATAGCCATGGCAATTGAAACGGTCGATCGCGTTTTTGTTTTCAAAGATTTCGTCGTAAGCGCAGGGAAGAAGCATGCGCTTTTCCCGGCAGGAGTACAGCCCCTTTTTCCCGTTGGCGTTGCTTGTGACGATCGCGTAATCCATGGAAACGGAGGAAATCTCGACGTTCCACAGGGGAAGAACGACTTCGCCTTTTGTGGTAATCAGAGATTTCTGCTTATTTCCCTGAAAGTCAATCCGGGTTGCGAGGAGCAGCAGCTCATCCTCTGTCTGAATTTCGCTTACTGCCGAACAGCCGTCCATGATCATTTCGCCCGTTTCCCGGTTGATGATCATCCAGTTTTTGATGGCGTACACGCTGTCCTTGACGCTTTTGAAAGTTCCCTCCACAGCACCGGCGGTTTTGTTATACATGGTGACTTCGTTGTTCCGGTTCTGCACGGACAGATAATCGCCATGCGCGGCGGCATCTTTGAATTCATCCCGGGTCAGGGATAGAACCTGGTGGAAAGCGGCTTCCCCGGATTCGGACGCAGCGTCGGGATCGCGGTAGAAAACATCGCAGCGCGCGATGCGGAAGTAGTGCTTTTTGTCGGGGGTGAAGTCGTTATCCGACAGAGTGCCCTCTTCCAGTACCCAGGCCGCGATCCAGCGGGGAGAAAATGCCTTGAAAACGCCGTAAGCATATTCGGTATGAACCGTTCCGTCAAACGTCATCAGGGCTTTGCTGTTGATTTCTTCCAGGGGGATCGGTTGATTATCGCCGTAGGGCTCCGCGGGTTCGGGCAGCGAAGCGACGCTCAAGCAGTCATAGGCCAGATATGAGATTTTCTCATACTCAAGCGGAATGATGAGATTCGCGTCGGTATCGTAAACGCCCCATTTGTATTGCTTGGATTCCTGTGCGATCAGCAGATGCGTTCCCGGAATCTGGATCAGGTTTTCCATGCGCTTCAGGATTCGTTCAGCTTTGACGTCTGCCATTGCCGGCTGGAGAATGCCGGTCAGCATCGCGCACAGCATAAGCAGACAAATGAACCGTATCTGCTTTGTATACTTCATGGCAGCCTCCGTTTCAGCGGGTGACAGCGTCCAACTGCAGGCCGGTGCTGGTACGGATGATGGCCTGGGTATCGTCGGTGACCACGATATCCTTGTAGTGATTCAGCGGTACGACGATGTTGCCGTGCCAGTCGATCAAGCCAAAGGAAGCGCCCTTCTTTGCCTCAAGCAGGAAACCGTTGCCGCGGGTGGCAAGGATTGCATCGGCATCCACCGTATTGACCGCGCCGTCGCCGGAAACCAGAACCAATTCGCCTTCCACCGTAAAGAAGAACAGGCTGCAGCCGATGTTCGTCACGGCGCGCTTGGCGTATTTGGTTTCGCAGCTCTGCACAGCGTTGGCCACATCGTAGAAGCCCAGCTTTTCATCCTTTTCTACACATACAAAGCCATTGTGTACATACTTGTCCAGGTCGGTGGCGCAGGGCACGATGGCGCTGTAGGCGCAGGGCACAATCATGCGGCCTTCATCCAGGGAGAACAGGCCCTGATTCTTTTCCTGATCAGCGACGACTGCATAGTGATCCGTCAGGTCAATGATTTCGTAGTCGGCGGGCAGCACGACGGAGCCGTCCGGATTCATCAAGCCAGCCAGCTTTGTCCCGTCCATGGCAACCCGGGTCACTTTGACCA
>CADBCX010000138.1 GCA_902793245.1 uncultured Eubacteriales bacterium
CTGATTTGTCATAGCTTATCCTCGGGCCAGTTTGGAGCGCACTTTGGTGGAAAAGATTTCGATCACGATCATCAGCGCCACCATGCCGCACAGATACGCGCCCACCATGCTCCAGCGGCTGGAATTCATGCACTGGATGAGCGCCGCGCCGATGCCGCCCGCGCCGACGATGCCCAGGGTGGTGGCGTCCTTCACGTTGATGTCAAAGCGGTAAATCACGGTGGAAATGAAATTGGGAATGATCTGGGGCAGAATGCCGTAGCGGATCTTCTCAAAGCCGTTGCAGCCGGAAGCGTCCAGGCTTTCCAGAATTTTGGTGTCGATATCCTCAATGGCGTTGATATACATTTTGCAGATCATGCCGATGGAGCAGACGGATTCCGTCACCACGCCGCAGAAGGCGTTGGGGCCGGTCACGCGAATCCACACCAGCGCCCAGACCAGGCTGGGAATGGTGCGGATGCCCAGGATGACGGCGCGGAAAATGACCGCCAGCCATTTGGGTACGATCTTGTCGCAGGCAAGGAAGCTGAAGGGAATCGCCAGGATGCCGCCGATGATGGTGCCCAGCACGGCGATGGCCACCGTTTGCAGCAGCTGGTAGGGCACGCCTTCGGGGGTCAGATTGAAAAGCAGCCCGGTGTCGGGATGAATGAGGCCGTTGCCCACGCCCTGGGCGATGGTCATGCCCTTCGTCGCCAGGCCCTTATAGGTGATGGACGTGCCGCTCCAGCCGAGCAGCGCTGCCACGATCAGCACGATCAAAGTATACACCCACCACAGCCTGGGCCGGGAAGCGTAAGCCTCCTCAATGGTGAGGGGACGATCATTGGTCACCGTTTTTTTCGTATCCGTCATGACGCTCCCCCTCCTCAGCTCAGCTTCTTGCGCAGGTACTGGCTGGTGTTTTCGATGATGAAAACCACCACGAACAGCGCCAGCAGCACCGCGCCCAGGCTTTCGTAATCACGCCAGCCGATAAACTCATTGATCAGGATGCCCAGGCCGCCCGCGCCCACATAGCCCAGAATGGCCGCGGCGCGGATATTCATTTCCAGGCTGTACAGGCAGTAGGACAGGTACGTGGGCAGAATCTGGGGAATGCAGGCGCTCCAGAAGGACTGGAACTTGTTTGCGCCGAAGCTCTCCGTGGCCTCGAAAGCGCCCATGTCGATGGTCTCGATGGATTCATACATCATCTTGGCCACCACGCCGAAGGTGAACACGATGATGGCCATGGTGCCGGCAAAGGTGCCCAGGCCGAAAATCAGCGCGGCAAACTTGGCGATGATCAGGGTGGGCAGGGTGCGGATGATCATCAGCAGGATCCTGAGGAACCAGACCACGAAGCCGTTTTTGTTGATGTTGGTGGAGGACAGCACCGCGATGGGCAGCGCCAGCGTCGCGCCGATCACGGAACCCATGATGGACATTTTGATGGTATCGAACAGGGCGTTGAACAGCTTCGCGGTATTGGCCGCGTCGCCGCCAAAGTAGCTCCAGTTGGGATGGAAAATGCGGCCCAGGATATAGCCCAGCTGATAGCCGCGGTTGATGATGATGCCAAAGTCAAAGCCCGTCACCTTCGCGGAAATAAAGATCACCGCCAGCACGATCACCGTGATGAACGGCGCGCGGGATACGGGCTTTTGCACGGTATGCCCGTTGGGAAGCGTAATGGTGCGGGGCTTGATGATCCGATCCAGCAGCGGCGTCTTATAGGCCGCTTCCGTTGTCTTTTTCTTCATCGCGACCGCCTCACTTTTCCGCCGTGGGAATGGCGGCGCCGTTGTAGATTTCGTCCAGGATTTCCTGGGTCACGGTGTCCGTGGGCCCGTCGTACACGATTTTGCCCGCGCGGATGCCGATGACCCGGGTGCAGTATTTGAGCGCCAGGTCCACGTGGTGGATATTGATGAGCACGGTGATGTTCATATCCTCGTTAATGCGCTTAAAGTCGCTCATCACCTGTTTGGCGGTGATGGGGTCCAGCGCGGCCACCGGCTCGTCCGCCAGGATGATGGTGGGGTTCTGGTTCAGGGTGCGGGCCAGGGAGACGCGCTGCTGCTGTCCGCCGGAAAGCTGGTCGCAGCGGGTGTAGGCCTTGTCCAGGATGCCCACCTTATCCAGCGCCTCCAGGGCGTGCATTTTCTGTTCCTTGCTGAACAGCCCGAAAAGCACCCGGAAGAAGTTCATATCCGGCACCATGCTGGTCAGCACGTTTTTGATCGCCGTGGCGCGGGTGACCAGGTTATAGGATTGGAAAATCATGCCGATCTTGCGGCGGTAGCGGCGCATGGCGCGGCCTTTCAGCGTCATCACGTCGGTGCCGTCCACGATCAGCTGGCCGCCGGTGATGTCGATCATGCGGTTGATCGTGCGGATCAGGGTGGATTTCCCCGCGCCGCTCAGGCCGATAATGGCCACGAACTCCCCCTGGTCGATGGTCAGGTTGATGTCCTGCAGGCCCTTGACGCCATTGGGATATACTTTGTCAACATGCTTGAACTCAATCAAAACGAACGTCTCCTTCCGCCCGGTCCCTTTCGGGGCTGCTATGCCGCTATCATCATATCATGGAGTGAGGTGCAATACAAGATATTTTGTGGAAAAACCGCAAAAGAAATCCCGGCAGCGCGATGCTGCCGGGCAGAGAGAATGGATTATTGATTATTTCACAACAGACAGGGCCTGGCGGGCGGCGTCATAATCGCTGTCCTGGGCGATGGCGTAGCCGGTGTGGCTGTACACGGAGAAGATGGCCTGGCCTTCTTCGGTGTTGATGATGTTGATCAGCGCGGTCTGCAGCGCGTTGATGAATTCGGGATTGTTGATTTCGGGCTTGGCGGTGGTGATGGCCACGGTGTCGTTATAGATGCCGGGGGTGACGCCGATGACGTTCAGCTCGTCCCAGATCGCGCCTTCGCGGCCCATGCCCTGCTTGCCGGTTCCGTCCTTCTGGTCGGTGGGCAGGTTCCAGGGCGCTTCGTAGTCGCGGCGACCGTCAGCGTAGCAGCAGATGATGTCCACCTGCTCGGCGGCAGCCTGGGCGAAAGCGTCGGCATAGCCCAGGTTCACAACGCTGGACAGGTCGGAAATCTTTTTGCCGTCATAGTTGTTCATCAGCCACATGGTGGGATAGATGTAACCGGCGGAGGAAGAGGTGTTGCCGACGGCCCAGGTGCAGTCGTTCAGTTCGTCCCAGGTCAGCTTTTCACCGGCGTTAACCTTGGCGGCCAGGGCCTTGCCCTTTTCGGTGGGAGCGGCGTAGATCAGGGAGCGGTAGAAGGTCACCTGCTTATCGGTGGGCAGGGTCTTGTTGGCCACGCCGTTCCAGTCGGCGGGGTTTTCGCTGTCGTTGCTCAGGCCCGCGCGGGTGGCGGTCAGGATGACGGCCACTTCCTGGTTCTGGCTGTAGATGGCATAGGTGCCGCCGGGCAGCCAGCCCACGTCGATGGTGCCGGCGCTCATGGCTTCGCCGGTGGCTTCGTAGCTGGTGCCGACGGAGATTTCCACTTTGCCGATGTCATAGCCCAGCTTGGCCATTTCAGCCTGCACCAGCTCGGGCAGGTTCTTGGTGCCGGTGATGATCACGTCCGCGTCCTTGGAAGGAACGAACTGGAAGGTGAGGGTATCCAGCTTCTTGTTCTCAGCCAGGGCGGCGGTGCAGCCCAGCACCAGCGCCAGCGCCAGGATCAGGGAAACGATCTTTTTCATGATGTGTCTTCCTCCTTGTTTGCTGCGTTTGAATCAATGACAGGGATGTCATCTTCATTTAGTATAATACATTCATGCCAAGAATGTGTGACGATTCTGTTACGTTTATGTTATATATGGCGTTGAATTCAACCGCCGGCCCAGGCGGACAGGAAAACGGCATCATTGGAGCGTTTTGTGTTTCGACTTATCCAGATACAGGTTCTGGTCAGCGCGCTGCATGCATTTTTGAAAGGTGTCCTTTTCTGTCATTTCATCATAGCCCGCGCCAATCGACACGGTATAGGGCGTTCCTTCCGCTTCGCATGTTTCTTTTATATGCAGGCGTATTTCGCCGATCAAAGGCTCGATCTCATCCCGGCTCGTCGGATGCGCGATCAGAATGAATTCGTCTCCCCCGTATCTTCCCAGGAAAATGGGCATGCTGTGGCTTTGGGTCACCTTTTTCAGGGAATCCGCAATAATGACAAGCGCCCTGTCCCCCTCGGCGTGGCCGTAAGTATCGTTGATGGCCTTGAAATCATTCACGTCGAACATAACGACGAACGTGGATCTGCCTTCGATACGGACATTGTTCTTCTGGGAAATATAGTGTATCAGCTGTCCGCGGTTATTCAGCCCTGTCAGCGGGTCCAAAGAGATCTGGGCTTCCATGGACTGAAAATAAAACCACAGCATCAGCAGGGTGCAGCAATAACAGAATATCGGCGTACTCGGCAGAATCAGGATTTGCAATAAGCCGCCCGCTATCACCATCAGGGGGAAGACGCCAAGCGTGATGTGTTGCTTTTTTTCAATCGGGTTTTCTTCATGCCGCGCTTTCCGCATCGCGTAAAAGAACGACGATGAGATATAAATGCTTGGTACCACCACGAGGAAAATATTATAAGCCGGAAGCATCCTCATTTCATCGTCCAGCATCGTATGCGGCGCGAAAACAAATAAGGAAATCAAAACAATCGCCGAGACCAGGTAAGGAAAAATCACGGCGAATTTTGTCAGCGGCCTGTCCCGGTGCGGAGCGCTTTCCGTCGCCATCACATATTTGAGCCATGAATACGTGATGCCGCCCATAAAGACGCAGTTTAGGAAATTCGCGCAGATCACGGTAAAACGGGTTTTGGGAATGACGTCGGAAATCACCGCCGCCCAGAATAAGTCGGACACAAAATAAAGCATAAAGGAAATCAGCGCATGGTCATATTTTATCTGTTTTTCCTGCTTGTCCACTTTGAAAAGGTCGCGTACAAACATCATGCAGAATATGGCCAGACAAATGATCGTCGATTCGGCGTAATAAATAAAATAGTCAGACACAGTTTTAACCTCCGTGATGCGCCCGATCCGTATGCAGGTTCCTCTCTCCATGGCCGGATGTCTTTGCGTCAGCTTTCCGTTTTGATTTCCATGGACTTTAATACTGCTTTTCGATCATACATGCTGTGGTCAGCCCGGACAAAGATACGGTGGTAGCTGTTATCGCGCCCGGGGAGGAAGTTAGCCAGTCCGTACGCTACGACAACCTTACCTTTGCGAAGATTCTCTTCGATCTGCGTCTCAAAGGTGGCAAGGAGAATCTTTCTGTTTTTAAAGTCTTCCCCTTCCAGAAACACGACGAACTCATCCCCGCCGATGCGGAACACGGGACTGTGCTTGAATACCCCGCAGATCATTCGGGAGGCCTGCTGAATGTAAAGATCTCCCGCGTCGTGGCCTTTGGTATCGTTGACGTTTTTGAGGCCGTTCACGTCAAACACAATTACGCCGAACTCCTCGATCTCTCCATTTGCGATACGCCGGTCCACCTGCTCCTCTGCTTCTATATATGCATGGGTGCTTTTTACGCCCGTGAGGGAATCCGTATAGGCCATTTTCCTTACTGAACCGAGCTCCTGCTCCTGCCGCTTCTCTCTGCGCAGGGTCTCCTCCAATTCCATCCGGCGGTCGTCCATCATCGCATTGATGATGAAGGTGTGGAGAATACAGTTGCCCAGCAGGCAGCCGGCGGTATACAGCGGCAGCAGCGGGAAAAGAACCTGCAGCACGACCATGACGGACATGGTGATTCCGAACGCGCCGATCGCTGCATAATGCAGCCTGATTCTGGCATCGGTCCTATTGCTGAATGTCAGCAGTATATAAACGGAGGTTGACATGAACAGAATCACCTGAAGGGTCAAAGCCAGGTATCTCAGGTTTCCGGCATGATATATGCCTTCCGCGTCGAACCAAAACATGACGGGATAGAAAGCGTTCAATATCAGGATGACACCGAAAAAGCCTATCATCATCCAGCCGATTGAGGAAATAAAGGACAAAAACCGGTTTTTCTCATTCAGAAAGCGGATCGCAAACCGCGTCCAAAAGAAAACGGTAGCGGCCATGGCAACAAAATACAGCTCGGTGTCCAAAAAAGCAGCGGAAATGATATGGGTATCGTACACAATACCCCACAATGCGTCAAATATATAAAAAGCCATCACGCTCAGAATCAATCCGCGATATGCTTTCGCCGCCGGTTTCTCATGCATGTAGTGGGTGTTTCTGATCACATGAAAATTGATGATGATATGAACCAGCAGCGCCAGGAATGCTGTTCCGGAATATAACATCTTCTCACTTCCCAGTAAAAAAATCCGTTATCCTTTTGCGTTCCGCATTTCCGTTTCATCACATTTCGCGTAGAATCACAAAGGCGTTTATTCAGGAGCATTCAGCATCGTTTTTATTATACAGGAAAAAGCGGCGCTGCACAATAGTTTTTCTGTGAATCAATCGTCCGAATACAGAAAATGAGGAAGAATTCTCCGGCCGGAACAGGATGGCGGATGATGCCGCGCCCCCTGTTTCCGCCTTCCCGAAAAAAGTGAACGGATCGGAAAACGCAATGAAGCCCTGAGATGCCCCCAAAGGCGTATCTCTGGGCTTTTGCCGTTGATTTGCTTTCTTGTCTGGATGGAGAAGATTGCTTGATCAGCCTTTCAGGCCAGTGGTCGCCACGCCTTCCACCAGATAGCGCTGCAGGAACATAAAGACCAGCAGCACCGGAAGAATGGACAGCGTCGTCATGGCGAACAGGCCCGACCAGTTGGTCTGGGTGTTGGGGTCGGAGAACATTTTGAGCGCGATGGACACGGGATAGAGTCGGGGCTTGCTGATGTAGATCAGGGGCTGCAAAAACTCCTGCCAGCTCCAGTAGAAGCCGAAGATTGCGGAGGTAATCAGCGACGGCACAGACAAAGGCAGCATGATGCGCACGTATTTGCCGCCCCAGCCGCAGCCGTCCATTTCGGCGGCCTCGTCCAGTTCCTTGGGGACGCCCCGCATGAACTGCAAATTCAGGAAGATAAAGAAGGGCACGCCGCAAAACTGCGGCACGATGATGGGCAGGAAGGTATTTACCCAGCCCAGGGTTTTGAACATGATGTACTGGGGAATCAGCAGCACCTGCACCGGCAGCAGCATGGTGCCCATCAGGATGGCGAACCACAGCCTTTTTCCCGCGAAGGGAATGCGGGCGAAGCTGTACGCCACCAGAGAGGAAGAAACCATGCCCCCCAGGGTGCGGCCCAGGGCGATGATGAAAGAGTTTTTAAAATACGTGGCATAAGTATACCGCCCGGTGGACTGCCAGCCGGTGACGTAGTTGTCCCACACAAACCGGGAGGGGATCAGGCTGGTGACGGTGGTAAACACTTCTTCGTTGGGTTTCAGGGAACTGGCCAGCATCCACACCAGCGGATAGATCATGATGACGCCCAGCAGGACAGCGGGAATATGGAAGGCAAGGGACCTTCCCACTTTGTGATTCGTTGCGTAGTGCATGTTCCCGCCTCCTTACGCCTCATAGTAAACCCAGTAGTTGGAGCTTCTGAACACAAAGGAAGAAAAGACCGCGATGATGATCAGCAGGATCCAGGACAGGGCGCAGGCATAGCCCATCTTGAAGTAGGTGAAGCCCTGCTTATAGATGTATTTTAATTCTCCGACTGTGGCAACGTGATAACCGACCGCTCGCCAAAAACATATAGTTAGAGGGGTGTCCCCCGAAAAAATCAGCCGGGGGAGCGGCTCCATGCAT
>CADBCX010000139.1 GCA_902793245.1 uncultured Eubacteriales bacterium
ATCATCATCCTGGTGCATCTGTGGCAGAAAACGGGCTACAACTCGGTGGTCTACTTCGCCGCCATCATGGGCATTGACGATTCCATCATCGAGGCATCCATGATCGACGGCGCCAACGGCTGGCAGAAGATTCGCTACATCATCCTGCCTTCCCTGAAGCCCACCGTCGTCATCCTGCTGCTGTTCGCTTTGGGCGGCATTGTGAAGGGCGACTTCGGCCTGTTCTGGAACCTGGTGGGCCGCAACCCCGTCCTGTACCAGAAGGTGGACATCATCGAAATGTTCGTGTACCGTGCCACGGTGTCCGACTTCAACTTCTCCACCGCCTCCGCTGTGGGCCTGTACCAGTCCCTGGTCGGCTTTATCCTGGTGCTCACCGTGAACGCCATCGTAAAGAAGATCGAGCCGGACTATTCTCTGTTCTGAGGGGGTGGGAAGAATGGCAAAGAATCAAGACGGCATGACGGAAAGCACCGGTAAAATCAAGCTGACGGCCTCCGATTATGTGATTCGCGGCATCGGTTATTTCTTCATCACCATTTTCGCGATTGCCAGCATCCTGCCCTTCCTGATCATCCTGGGCACCTCCTTTGAAACGGAGGACAACATCCTCCAGTACGGCGTGACGCTGTTCCCCCGGAATTTCACCACCGCGGCCTATGAGCTGGTGGTAAAGGGCGGGTCCATCTGGCAGTCCTACTGCCTGACCATCGTGATGACGGCCATCGGCACCACCATCGGCCTGTTCATCTGCGCCATGACGGGCTACGCCCTCCAGCGCAAGGACTTTCCCTTCCGCAACGGCATTTCCTTCTTCGTGTATTTTACCAGCCTGTTCCAGGCGGGCCTTGCGCCGTATTACCTGCTGATGACGCAGACCTACCACCTGAACAACTCCTACTTCGCGGTGCTGCTGCCGCTGATGGTGAGCAGCTGGCTGATCATCCTGATGAAGAACTTCGCCAAGTCCATCCCCCACGAACTCACCGAATCCGGCAAGATCGACGGGGCGGGCGACTTCAAGATCTTCACCTCCATCATCCTGCCCATGCTCAAGCCCGGCTTGGCGACGGTCGGCCTGTTCCTGGCCCTGGGCTACTGGAACGAGTGGTACCAGTCCTCCCTGTTCCTGCAAAACAAGACCGTGCTGCCCCTGCAGTACAGCCTGTATAAGATCATCAACGAGGCCCAGAGCCTGAAAAACTCTGTGGCCAGCCAGTATGTCACCCTGGACAGCCTGCCTTCCGAATCTTTGAAGATGGCCACCGCCATGATGGCCACCGGCCCCATCATCTTCCTGTATCCCTTCGTGCAGCGCTACTTCATCGGCGGCATCACCGTCGGCGCGGTGAAAGGGTAATGGAAAGACGAGAGTTCAGAGAACAGAGTACAGATTTATATAGCTGTGCATTTCAGTTTTCAAAACCCTTGCTGAATGATCTGTACTCTGCACTCTGTACTCTGCACTCTGAACCCTGTTCCCAAGGGCGGCAAGCCCTAAAAATAAAAGGAGGCAAACTCATGAAGAAAATCCTTGCTCTGCTCCTGGCTGCGATCATGGTTCTCAGCCTGTGCGCGGTGTCCTTCGCGGAAGAAATTTCCGTGAAAAACGCCGAAGACGTTTGGGCCAAGAAATGGGCCGACGTTGACACCTCCAAGCACGTGGTGATTAACTACATGACCCCCGGCGACGCGCCCAAGACCGGCGCGAACCCCGAAATGCTGGAAAAGCTCAACGCCATCCTGACCGAAAAGGTCAACGCCGAACTGAACATCGTCTGGATCTCCTGGACGGACTACCTGGCCAACTATAACCTGCGCATCGCGGCTATGGACGGCGGCATCGACCTGATCGGTTCTTCCACCGACTGGCTGGACGCGTGGCCCAATGCCAAGCGCGGCGGCTTCCTGGAACTGAAGCCCGAAATGCTGGAAAAGTACGCTCCTGTCACCTATGCCACCGTGCCCCAGGATCATTGGAACGTGTGCACCTATGAAGGCGACATTTACTTCATCCCCGAGGACAATTACTCTCAGTGGACCAACCACGGCTTCATCTATCGTCTGGACTGGGCCAAGGAAGCCGGTTTGGAAAACGGCTGCCAGACCTGGGCTGACCTGACCACCTATTTGAAGTATGTCAAGGAAACCTACGGCGACAAGCTGCTGGCTCTGTGGGACACCGACGGCACCTCCTATGAAGCTGCCAACGGCTATATCCGCTCCTTCGTCAAGTGGCGCAGCATCGATGGCATCGCCAGCGGCGCTATCTGGGGCGGCTATCTGGACGATCCCTATAAGATCAACTGCATCTTCCTGGAAGAAACCGACAAGCTGGTGGAGTTCGCCAAGCTGATGAAGGAATGGGACGAAATCGGCGTGTGGCCCACCGACGTTCTGTCCAATACAGGCAAAGACAACCGTAAGGAATTCCGTCAGGGTAAGACCGCTCTGGAACAGCATCACACCAACACCTGGACCGGCATCGTGTCTCCCAATGCCAGCACGGACAACACCATGTACCTGACCGATGAAGACGCTGACGTGGGCTTCTACTACTTCGGCAAGGAAGCCGGCTATGTGACCCGCGACCTGGTGACCCATGGCGTGGCCGCCGTTTCCGCCGCTTCCGCCAATCCCGAGCGCACCCTGATGGTCTATGACCTGCTGCGCAACGACAAGGAATGCTACGATCTGTTCAACTATGGTATCGAAGGCCGCAGCTACGCCATCGACGAGAACGGCTATCGCTACACTCCCGACACCTTCAATTCTGACAATGACGGTATCTCCACCAACTGGTGGTGGGGCCGCAACGACGACCTGGAAATCCCCTCCTCCCAAATGAACTGGGATGCCATCAACGCCCTGTATGAAGAATACGAGAAGGTCGCCGTGATGTATCCCTACGAAGCCTTCGTGTTCGACAACAGCATGGTGCAGAGCTACATCAACCAGTGCAACGAAACCTACAACACCTACATGAAGCTGATCTGCTACGGCCAGTACGACAAGACCCCCGAAGAGATCGTGGCTGAATTCCAGGATGCGATGCGTCTTGCCGGCGTTGATGAAGTCACCGCCGAACTGCAGGCCCAGATCGACGCGACCTACAAGAAGTAATCCCGTCCGCTGATCCTGTCAGCGAACCAAAACAGGGGGATGCCCGTGCGCCCGTCCCGACGGCGAGCGGGCGTCCCCCTTTGCTTTATCACCGATTGCGTGTGAGGGAACTATGAGCATCAGACAAAACATGGATGTGGACTGGCGGTTTCATCTGGGCGACGTGGCGGACGCGGGGTTCATGGGTTATGACGACCGGGCGTGGCGCGTGGTCACCCTGCCCCACGACTGGGCAGTGGAGCATCCCTTCGACCCGTCCCACGCCAGCGGCACGGGCTACCTGCCCGGCGGCACGGCGTGGTACCGCAAGCGCTTTGAACTGGATGAAAGCGTGGAAGGCAGGCGGGTGCGCCTGGTCTTCCAGGGGGTGTACAAGCACGCCAAAATCTGGATCAACAGCAATTATTTAGGTCAGCACGCCTACGGCTACACCAGCTTTTCCTTTGACGTGAGTGAGTTTGTCCGGCCTGGCGAAAATGTCATCGCCGTGCGGGTGGAGCATAACGACGTGGCGGACTCCCGCTGGTACACCGGCAGCGGCATCGACCGGCATGTGTTTCTGGAAATCTCCGAACCCGTGTGCTTCGCCGAACACGGCATATTTGTGAAAACCCTTTCCGCCGCGTGCCTGCGCGTCGAATATCAAACCCATGGCGCGGAGGAAGTACGCTTCCGCCTGCTGGACGCGGAAGGAAAGGAAGCGGCAGACATCCGGGCGCAAGGCGAAAAGGGCAGCGCGGATATGCCCGTTCCCGCGCCCAAGCTGTGGAGCCCGGAGCATCCCTTCCTGTATACCTTGATTGGCGAAACGCTGGTCAACGGCCAGACCACCGACCGGGAAGAAATGTCTGTCGGCATCCGTTCCTTCCGCTTCGACCCGGATCAAGGCTTTTTCCTGAACGGCGAACCCATGAAAATCAAGGGCGTCTGCGTCCATCACGATGCGGGCTGTTTGGGCGCGGCGGTGCCGAAGGGGGTCTGGAAGCGGCGGCTGCTGAAATTCAAGGCGGCGGGCTGCAACGCTATCCGAACCGCCCACAATCCCCCCGACCCCGACCTGCTCGACCTCTGTGACGAACTGGGCTTCCTGGTGATGGACGAAGCCTTCGACGAATGGGAGGGCACGAAGAACAAATGGTGGCAGGGCCACAACGTCTACCCGCCCAAGCACTTCGGCTACGCCGAGGACTTCCCCCAGTGGCACGAAGCCGACCTGTCCTCCATGGTGCTGCGGGATCGGAACCACCCCTGCGTCGTCCTGTGGAGCATCGGCAACGAGATCGACTACCCCAACGACCCCTACGTGACGCCGCTGTTCAAGGAAGCCCTGGGCAACAACGACGCCAACAAACCCGCCGCCGAACGCCTCTACGACCCCCGCAAGCCCGACGCGGGACGGCTGGCGAAAGTGGCGCGGGAATTGGTGGAGATCGTCCACCGCCTGGACGACACCCGGCCCGTCACCAGCGCCCTGTCCTTCCCCGAGCTGTCCAACCATACCGGCTACGCCGACGCGCTGGACGCGGCGGGCTACAACTACCGGGAACACTTTTATTTGGATGACCACAAAGCCTATCCGGGCCGGGTCATTTTAGGCAGCGAAAACAGCCACGACCCGAAAGCCTGGTACGCCGTGCGGGACAACGCTTTCATGTCGGCGCAGTTTTTATGGACGGGCATCGACTTCCTGGGCGAGTGCCTGGGCTGGCCGGTGCGCATCAGCCAGGCCGGGCTGCTGACCTTAGCGGGCTATGAAAAGCCGCTGTATTACCAACGCAAAGCATTATGGACAGAAGAGCCCTTCGTCCGCATCGCCGTGGGCGACGGGGACAGCGAGCGCCACGGCGTATGGAACGAGCATTTCCGCTGGACAGGTGCGCCGGGACAGAGGAAGATCGTGTCCTGCTACACCAACGGGAAAGCGGTTGAGCTGTTTTTGAACGGTCAATCCCTGGGCAAAAAGACCCTCTCTGACGCCGACGGCTGCCGCGTCTGCTGGGAAGTGGCCTATCAGCCCGGCACGCTCCGGGCGGTCACGGATGGGGGAGAGGATGAATTATCAACAGCGAAACCGGCTGCCTCCATTGCTCTCCTTCCTGACAAAACAGATATATTTGCCGACGGCCAAGACGCGGCGCAGGTGGAAATCTGCCTGCTGGACGAGAACGGCCAGCCCGCGCTGGACGAGATCATTCACTGCCAGATTGTCGGCGACATGCGGCTGCTGGGCATCGAAAACGGCCGGCCCGACGACCTGACGCCCTACGCGGAAGCCCACCGTTCCACCCTCGATGGCCGCGCCATCGCCTATCTCCGCGCGGGCCGCGTTCCCGGCTCCGCGTCCCTCCATGTCTGGACAAATTCGGGCCTGCGCGCCTCCTGCGTTTTTGACATAAAGCTGCCACAAAATGATTGACAATCGGAAAAAATAAGCATATACTGACAATAAGAAAACAAATAGGGGGTGACAGTCAATGGGCGACGGCGAGAGATGCCAAGTGAGCGAAGGCGTGCCGCGATCGTGGTGGGCGCGCCCATGGACGCGTCACTCATAATCCGGTTCGCACCCTCTTGCATCGCTGAACGTCGTAAACAGGCATCGGAAAAGCGGGGGGCTTTTTGACGTGCATTGAGACATTTGTCATCAGGCAATAGGCATGAGAATTTCCTATTGCCTAATCCCTAATGCCTAATGCCTGCGCGTAAGCGCTTCCTCTTTTCCCTTTTCCTCAGAGAGATTACGGGTTCAAAAGAATAAAGAGGAGGTGTGGCCTATGGAATGGGCTGCGATTGAAAAGCGCCTGAACAGCCTGCTGGAAGCGGGCCGCCATGGGGAACTGCGCGGGGCGATGATGATGCTCAACGAAGTGGACATCGCCCAATACATGGAAACGCTGAACAAGGAACAGCTGCTGCTGGTGTTCCGCATCCTGCCCAAGGATATTTCAGCCGACGTGTTCAGCTACATGTCCGCCGAGCAAAAACAGACCCTGATCGAATCCATCGGTGATTCGGAAATCCGTACCCTGATCGACGACATGTTCCTGGACGACGCGGTGGACTTCCTGGAAGAATTGCCCGCCAGCGTGGTGCGCCGGGTGCTGCAGAGCGCGGATCCGGAAAAGCGCAACCTGATCAACCAGTTCCTGCGGTATCCGGAAAACTCCGCCGGCTCCCTGATGACCATCGAATACCTGGAATTCCGCAGCGATGTGACCGTCCGCGGCGCGATGGACATCATCCGGCAGGAGGGCCTGGACAAGGAAACGATTTATACATTATATATCATCGATAACACCCACCATCTGATCGGCACCCTGGCCCTGCGGAAAATGATCCTGGCGTCGGAGGATACCGTGCTTTCCGACATCATGGACCGCAACGTGGTCAGCGTGTGTACCACCGACGACCAGGAAAAGGTCGCCGACGTGGTGCGGCGTTACGACTTGATGGCCATTCCCGTCGTGGATAAGGAAGAGCGCCTGGTCGGTATCATCACCGCGGACGACGTCATGGACGTCATCGAAGAAGAAACCACGGAAGACTTCGAAAAGATGGCCGCTTTGACGCCTTCTGAGGACGAATACCTGAAGACCTCGCCCTTCAAGCTGGCGCTCAACCGTATTCCCTGGCTGCTGCTGATGGCGGTGATCGCTGTTTTCACCGGCATGATCATTACTTACTATGAGGATGTGCTCAGCGCCAGCGCTTCCGTCGGCATTATCCTCACCGCCTGCATTCCCATGCTGATGGATACGGGCGGCAACTGCGGCGCCCAAAGCTCCACGCTGATCATCCGCGGCCTTTCCCTGGGCCAGATCACGCTGAAAGACTTCTTTAAAGCCCTGTGGAAAGAATTCCGGGTGGCCATGATTGTGGGCACGGTGCTGTTTGCCTTTACGCTTTGCCGCGTGCGGTTCATCAACGGTGCGGAGTGGGGCGTAGCCTTCGTGGTGGCGGCAGCCCTGTTCTGCACCATCGTATTGGCCAAAGCGCTGGGCTGCGCCATGCCCATGCTGGCCAAGCGCCTGGGCCTCGACCCCGCGCTGATGGCAAGCCCCCTGATTACCACCGTGGTGGATATGAGCTCCCTGGTGATTTATTTCTCCATTGCCAGGGCCGTACTGAAAATATAAGAGGATTGAGAACCGCCTGCGCCGATTCCTGAGTCGGTGCGGGCGGTTTTTTGCATGGGAACAAGAAAACAAGAACAATAGTTCTTATAAATTCCGAACATTCATATCAGTTAGAAATATATAACGTTCGGCATAAAGGCAACATAATTGGAAAACATCGTGCCTGTAATGTTCGTAAACGGAAAAAAGAAGCGAAAAAAGGCATAAAAAATCAAAAAAGTTGTTGACAATCGGGGATGATTTATGATATTATATTTAAGCGCTCAAGCGAGGGGAACCGAGCGGGAGGCGCGAGAATCTTGAAAACGATACAGAGAGATTGAGGAGAAACGACAGTTAATTCTGAAATGAGTTGAACTTGAGACTGTGGGGTTCCGGAGGAGGAAACGAGACCGGGACAAAGAACCCAGAGTAACAAGAAGGATTAAACACAAGAGTTTGATCCTGGCTCAGGAC
>CADBCX010000140.1 GCA_902793245.1 uncultured Eubacteriales bacterium
CCCCTGTTCTCGCCCCTTTTTCTCTTACTTACTTCCGTTGATTTCCCTGACTTATTTCCACTCTTTTTCACTGTGGAACTTACTTTGGGAATTCACGCCTTTTTTCAATCTTTCCTTCCGGGGGACGCATGATTTTCTTCCATATGCGCATACTATCCCCGAACAGAAAAAAGGAGGAAGCAAAACATGGTAGATAAAATTGCGCTGCTGCTGGTGATTATCGGGGCGATCAACTGGGGCCTGATCGGCATTTTCCAGTTCGATCTGGTGGCGTATCTTTTCGGCGGGCAAGGCGCGCTGATCAGCCGCATCATTTACACGCTGGTCGGCGCGGCGGGACTGTGGTGCATTTCGCTGCTCTTCCGTGACCGTGACCCTGTAAAAGAGTAAAACACGTTTCCCAACATCAAAGCCGCGTCAACAGACGCGGCTTTGATGTTGGAAGGGTTCTGTTACTTCGCCAGCTCCGCGGCAATCCTGGAGGCCAGGCGCACGTTGTTCAGCACCAGCTGGATATTGGAGGCCAGGGAATCGCCGCCGGTCAGCTCGCAGACCCGGGCCAGCAGGAAGGGGGTGATGGCCTTGCCCTTCACATGCTGCTCGTCGGCTTCCTTCAACGCCCGGTCGATGGCGGCGTTGATGACATCGGCGGGCATGGCGTACTGGTCGGGAATGGGGTTGGTGATCAGCATGCCGCCGGGATATTCCATTTCCCGCTGGGCGCGGATGAAGGACGCGATTTCCGCGGGGGAGTCCGCCCGGTAATCCACGGAGAAGCCGGAGTGGGGCGTATAGAAGGCTGGCAGCTCCTTGGTCTGGTAGCCCAGCACGGGCACGCCCTTGGTTTCCAGGTATTCCAGGGTCAGGCCCAGGTCCAGGATGGATTTCGCCCCGGCGCAGATGACGGCCACGGGGGTGTGGGCCAGCTCTTCCAGGTCAGCGGAAATATCCATGGTGGTTTCCGCGCCCCGGTGCACGCCGCCGATGCCGCCGGTGGCGAAGATTTTGATGCCCGCCATCGCCGCGATGATCATGGTCGCCGCCACGGTGGTGGCCCCGTCCGCTTTCTTGGCCACCAGGATGGGCAGGTCGCGGCGGGACGCCTTGGTGACCTTCGTTCCTTCCCGGCCCAGGTAGTCGATTTCTTCCTCGGTCAGGCCCGCGCACAGCTTGCCGCCGATCACCGCGATGGTGGCGGGTTCCGCGCCGCATTCCCGGGCCGCGGCCTCGCAGCGCAGCGCTGTTTCCACGTTCTGAGGATAAGGCATGCCGTGGGAAATGATGGTGCTCTCCAGGGCGATCACCGGGCAGCCTTCCTTCAATGCCGCTTCGACCTTGGGGGAGAGCTTGATGTGCTGGTTCAGGTTCATATTCATTCAGCCCTTTCTGGAAATATACATTGATTGCATATGCTCACAAATGATGCAGTTCCGGGTCGATGGCCCCCAGCTGGTTGATATTCAGCACGGCGTATTTTCCGTCCGTCACCGCGCCGGGGTTGAGGATCAGGATGCCGCCTCGCCATTCCATTTTCTGATAATGGGTGTGGCCGTAAAGGGCGGCGTGGCATTTTTCCTCCCGCGCCAGGTCGAACAGGTCGTCTGTGCCGTCCTTTACGTGCTGGTAATGGCCGTGGGTCAGGAGGATTTTCGCATTGGATAAGGTCACATAATCCAGGGTGCCGGACACGAAATGGTCGCAGTTGCCCGCCACCTGGTACACCGGCGGAAGTTTCACGTCCAGATCCCGCAGGTCGTAGTATCCGTCGCCCAGGTGGATGATGGCGTCCATGGGCCCGCCCTGCTCCGCCACGGTCAGGATGGTGGACAGCCGCCCCGTGAAGCCGTGGGAATCGCCGAGTACGATCACGCGCATAAGATGAATCACCAGCTTTCTTTATACATCGCCAACGGCCAGCAGGTTGTCCTTCCCCATGCCGCACACGTATGGATTGGAATCGAATTGATAACAGAAGTCAAGGAAATCCTGCTTCTGCTGTGGGTCGGCCATCAGCTTTACCAGGATCTCCCGGGGCACGGTGCGCCCATACGCGCCGGGGCCGGAAAGCCGAATGTTCTTCACGCCATAGCCCCGCAGGATGCGTTCCAGTTCATCCGGCAGAAAGTTGTAGGTGATGCACCAGGGCGCGCCGCCCTGCTCGTATTCCTCGATTTCCCGCTGCCCGCCCAGCAGGCCGTCCGCAAGCACCCGTTCGGCGTTGGGCTTATCGAACCTGAAACTGTTCACCATTTTCTCCCGGTTTGCCACGCACCACCGCACGAAGGGGTCATCCGCGTTCTCGTCCAGGAAAAACTGGTTTTTCTGGATGGGATTGCACAGGTACGGCAGCGAACCCAGGCGGCTGGACACGCTGAACAGAATTCGCTTCCGGGCGATGCGCACCAGCTCGCCGATCACGCGCTCCTGGTTGGGATAGGTATAGGAAATCGGTGCGTCGAAGGAAATCACCAGGTCGAAGGAACGGTCGGCATAGCGGCTCAAATCCTCTAACGCGCCCTTCACAAAGGTGATGCGGTCCAATACGCCTTCTTTTTCCGCTACTTCCCGGGCTTTGTCGATCATGGGCTGGGAGATATCGAAATGCGTCACGCGGCAGCCCCGCTTCGCCAGCAGGATGGAAAAGCGTCCGCTGCCCGCGCCGCCGTCAAAGACCGTCTGAACCCCGTCCAGGCTTTCCAGCAGCTTTCGCTGGAGATGGTCCTTCTGGATGATGTCGTCGATGTAGGTCGCTTCCCGGCGGCTTTCCAGTTCTCCCTTGTCCGGCAGGTTCCATTGCCGCTCGGCGATTTTCCGGCTGTAATCCATGGTGTCCTCTCGCTGTTTTATTTGCAGTACGCCACCGCGTCCGCCTGGAAGAGCAGGCCGTTTTCCCCGCCCACGTGGGCGAAGTTGGTCTGGATGGATTTCCGGGCGGGGTACTTGCCGTGGAAGCGTTCCCTGATGACCTTTTCCATCACGGGGATATTCCACACGTCCCGGAACAGGCAGTCCATCTGCACCACGTTTTCCAGGGTCAGGCCCACCAGGCGGAGCCGCCTTTCCATGTCGTCGAACGCGCCGTTGACCTGCTCCTCCATGGTGCCGCCGATGTTGCCCACGCAATAGCTCAGGTAGCAGAAATCCCCGGCTTTTACCAGCCCGGAATGGGCCCACTGCTCGTTCACGTCGTACCGTTCGATGGCGCTCATCTTATAATTCCTCCAAATACGGAATCATCAGCTGCATGGCGTTGGCCCGGTGGCTGATGCGGTTCTTTTCCTCCTGGGCCATTTCCGCGAAGGTCTCGCCGCTTAAGTATTCAAAATAGGGGTCATAGCCGAAGCCGCCGGTTCCCCGGGGCGTGAAGGTGATCACGCCGGGGCAGGTGCCGCGCACGGTTTTGACCTCGCCGTTGGGCAGGCTCAGCGCCATGGCGCAGACGAATTCCGCCGTCCTGTCCTCGGCGGGCACGTCCGCCATGTTGGCAATCAGCAGGTCGTTGTTGGCCTTGTCGTCCCCGTGGTGGCCGCAGTACCGGGCGGAATGCACGCCGGGTGCGCCGTCCAGGGCGTCCACGCTCAGGCCGCTGTCGTCGCCCAGGGCGCAGAAACCGGTGGCCTTCGCCACGGCCCGGGCTTTGATGATGGCGTTGTCCTCGAAGGTTTCGCCGTTCTCGTCGATGTCGCCGGTGAAGCCCGCCTCGCCCATGGAAATGACCCGGAGCCGGTCGCCCACCATCTCGGTGATTTCCTGGATTTTGTGGGCGTTGTTGCTGGCGATGACCAGGGTGCGCTTGGGCGCGATGACCTCCGCCCGCTGACCCAGGGCCTTGCGCTGGAGTTCGTGCAGCTCCTGGATGCCCTTTTCGCCTAAGGCCAAGATTTCGTTCAGCTCGGCGCGGGAGAAGGCCCGGCCCTCGCCGGTGCCCTGGAGTTCAATGAAGGCCCCGGTTTCGTCCATCACAAAGTTCATGTCCGTCTGGGCGGCGCTGTCCTCCAGATAACAGAGATCCAGGCAGGGCACGTCCTCCACGATTCCCGCGCTGACGGCGGCGATCTGGTGGACGATGGGGCTTTCCTTCAGCTTGCCCTGCTGAATCAGCTTGTCCACCGCGCAGCACAGCGCCACGAATCCGCCGGTGATGGAGGCGGTGCGGGTGCCGCCGTCGGCTTCCAGCACGTCGCAGTCAATGGTAATCGTGCGCTCGCCCAGGAAGCGCCTGTCCACCGCCTGGCGCAGGGCGCGGCCGATCAGGCGGCTGATTTCCACCCCGCGCCCGTCCTTCTTTACGCCGTCCCGGGCCTTGCGGCGGCCCGTGGAGGCGGGCAGCATGGAATATTCGGCGGTCAGCCAGCCCAGGCTTTTCCCTTTCAGGAAGGGCGGCACGCTCTCCTCCACCGACGCGGTGCAGATCACCCGCGTGCCCCCGCAGCGGATCAGGCAGCTTCCATCCGCCGTGCGCACAAAGTCGGGCGTGATGTCACAGGGACGCAGTTCGTTGGGTTTCCGGTTATCGGGACGCGGCATAGGGATTCCTCCTATCGTATTGAGTCCGAATTGAAAATTACATTTTTTTCATATAGATCAGCATTCCGTTTCCGTAGGGATCGTCCTCCGCTCCGGATTCCTCCGTCACAAAGCGGTATCCGTTCTTTTTAAGGACGCTTTCGGAAGCGGCGTTTCCCTTCATGACGCGGCCGTAAAGCGCGCTGATCTGAAAGGCGGAAACAGCATACGCCGTCATGGCCTTCAATAGTTCTGTGGCGTAGCCTTTTCCCCTGCATTCCCGGCAAATCACAAAACCGATTTCGACTTCGCCCGGCTTCCCTTCCACTTCGTTGATGCCTGTGTCTCCGATCAATTCGCCGGTTTCCCTGAGCTCGACCGCCAATACATAGGGCAGCGCTTTCCTGTTCACACAGTCGGCAAAGAATGCTATTGCTTCCCGCGCTTCCCCGATATCCTCATAGCTCTCGTTGGGGATCCATTTTTTCACTGCTTCATCCAGATGGATTTCATAGAGGCGCGCTGCGTCGCCCGTCTCAAGCTTCCGGGTTTTCAGGTGTTCCGTTTCAAAAATATAGTCCATCTTGCCTTCCTTCTGAATTCCGTCTGTTTCACCCAAAGCATACCATAGAACCGCCAAAAATACAATGCCGTGATTCGCTTCTCATAATAATGGCCATGGCGGGCGCGCCCGCTATGGCCATTGGTATGAAAACGCATGATTGCCCGAGCAGCAAAAGAACCAAGATAGAACCTTGCTTTTTATTTTCCCTGATATGCTTCAAACGCATGCTGCCGGACGGCAAGGAGTTCCGGCAGGCCCGCGTCGTTTACCTGCCGCACATACGCATCCCATTCGGCGGCAATGTCAGCCTTGCCGGTGAGGAAGCGGGGCCACCACTGATGCGTCAATTTGAGCACATTTTTAAGCAGCGCCTCCATCGCGGCTTCTTCCTGCGCATAATAATTCATAAATTCCTGTGGATAATACTCCGTGACCATATCGATATAGGACAGCGCTTCCGCATACGGTTCACGTTCCGCGCGTTCCGCTTCCTTTTCCGGGCTCAGCGCCGCCGCTTCGTCCCGGCGGATGTAAACCGGCAGCACACCGGACAACCCGTTTCCGGTTGTTTTTTCGGAAATCTCCGGGCGGTAAAAGGCGTCCAGAAACCGCATAGCCGCTTCGGGCGAAGCACACCCGGCGCTGACAGACGCACGGCAGGCCCGGATGTTCAGCATCGAATCATCATAAGACCACCTGGCTTCGGACGTGGTGAGCATATCGCTGCTGTTATCCAGGGGCGGCAGAGGAACGTACTGATCCTTCAGCGCGTCGCCAAATTGCTCCTGCGCGCTCTTTCCCATCGCCACGCCCACAACAGCGCGTCCTTTTTTGTCGCCATGGGAGCGGGCCAGGTATTCTTTTTCCTCGCTCCGGGTGGCTTTGCTGGAAATATATTTTTCCGCATACAATTCATGAGCAAACAGCAGCAGCGCGCGATACCGTTCGTCCACCACATAATTTTTCACTTCGCCGTTTTCCGCAAAGAAGCCGTCTGCTCCGCCGTTCGTGAGCTGCACGCCCCAGGAGCCGATCAGGTTGGTGATGGAATACGGGCTGCCGAACCAGCCGCAGTAATCCAGGGGGATTTCGTCGTTCGGGTCGCCGTTGCCGTTGCAGTCGCTGTCCCGGAAGGCTTTCAGCACGGCTTTCAGGTCGTCCAGGGTTCGAGGCATGGAAAGCCCCAGGGCGTCCAGCCAGGCTTTGTTAATGAACATTACGGTTTCGCAGGCCGGTTCCACACCCAGAAAAGCGGGCAGGCAATAGATGTTTTCCTCCACGTCACTGGCCAGCGCCAGAGTATCCGGTTCGTTGGAAAACATTTCTTCCAGGGCAGGCGCGTGGCGGAAGGAAAGGATGCTCAGTTCCGTGAACAGCTCCGGATGCGCGGCCACATCCCCGTCATTCACGGCGTTGAGCAGCAGATCGGGAAGCTTTCCCGCGGCAATCCGTTTGTCTTTCTCCTTCTCCCATTCCTTTTCCGTCTTTTCCTCCCAGGCGATTTCCACGCCTGTTTCCTCCGCAATCTCGCTGAGCAGCGCGCGAAGGGCGTTCCTGTCCGTTCCCTCCGGCGCCACTATTAATCCGGTGAGCGCCGTTTTTTGTGTTTCAGCGCAGGCCGCAGCCATTCCGCCGCAAAGCAAAATAAAGGCCAATAAACAACAAACAATGCGTTTCATCTCATTTCCTCCTTTGCCTGTTTCATTGTAGCCCATCTTGCTGTTCAGGGGAATAGATATTCCGGTAGATTCCCATAAAAAACACCCCCGACTGTAAACCTGGAACAGCCGGGGATGACAGTATGCCGGGAAAAAATTACTTGATGGAGCCTTCCACCATGCCCTTGACGATATACTTCTGGGCGAAGATATACAGGATGATGATGGGCAGCATAGCCAGCAGGGTGGATACCATGATCAGGTTCCACTGCTTCACGAAGGAGCCGTTGAAGCCCTGCACGGCCAGGGGGATGGTGCGAATGTCGCCGGAAGCGCCCAGCACCAGCAGGGGCAGCAGGTAGTCGTTCCAGATCCACAGGCCGTTGAGCACCAGCACGGTGACGAACACGGGCTGCAAGAGGGGGAACACGATGCGGAAGAAGGTGCCCGCGCGAGAGCAGCCGTCGATGTCCGCCGCTTCTTCCAATTCCAGCGGCACGCCCTTGATGAAGCCGTGGAAGATGAAGATGCTCATGGCTTCGCCAAAGCCCAGGTAGGCGAAGATGATGCCCTGATAGGAGCGCAGCATGGGGATATGCAGGAAGTCGCCCACGGTGCGGAACCAGGTGAGCAGGGGGAACATGACGACCTGGAAGGGAATGACCATGGCGGCCACGTACATGAGGAACAGGATGTTGCTCCACTTGGTCTTGTTGCGCACCAGCACCCAGGCGGCCATGGCGGAGAAGATGGAGATCGCGGCCAGAGACAGAACCGTGATGATCAGGCTGTCACGGCAGGCGGCCAGAAAATCGAAGGTGGGGTTGTTCCACACATCGGAAATATTCTGGAACAGGTTGGCCGGGTTCGCCGGCAGGCCCACGGGCGCGTTGATGATCTCGGCGTTCGTGC
>CADBCX010000141.1 GCA_902793245.1 uncultured Eubacteriales bacterium
GGCGGTACAGCTCCAGAAACGAGTCCAGATAAAACCGCAGGTATTCTGCCCCGGTCATGCGCTCCAGCGTATCCGGCGGCAGGGAAGCGCTGTGCGCCGCGATGTATTCCTCCCACTTCCAGGTGCCGATGGCGACGACCAAATCCAGCTTGCTGGGAAAATAACGAAATACCGTCGCCCGCCCGACACCGCTGGCCGCCGCCACTTCCGGGATGCTCACCGCGTCAATGCCCTTTTCGGAAAACAGCTTGTATGCCGCTTCCATAATGTGATGCTGTTTTTCGATCTTCCAGGGTTTCCCGGCACTGTAATCATTCATTTTCAATAGCCTCTTTCATCATCCTGCTCATTGATACTTACAGTCTCTTATGATGAAAGAAACAGGAAAAGTCAAGCGATAAATAAACCATTGCGGAATGAAGTATTCGTAATAATGGACAATTATCCTTGACAAATAACCTATTAAAAGCAATCAAACAAAGAGGACGGACAGCAGGCTTTCGTTTGCTGTCCGTCCCCTTTATGGTTCCGTGTTCAGGCATATGCCATGCCGCTGACGGATGAAGCAACGACATAGTCGGAAGCCCCGGAAAGATATGATTTTTTGAGCAATTTTGTATTATTTCCCTACATACTCAATGGCGCTTTCCGCGGCGATGCGGCCAAAGATCACGATATCGGCCACAGCGTTGCCGCCCAGGCGGTTGCCGCCATGGACGCCGCCGGTGACTTCGCCCGCGGCGAAGAGGCCGGGGATGGGATTGCCGTTTACGTCAATGACCTCGGCGGAGGTGTCGATCTTCACGCCGCCCATGGTGTGGTGGATGCCGGGAGCGATCTGGATGGCATAGTAGGGCGGGGTGGTCAGGTTGTCGTTCATGCCGGTGGTGCGGCCGAATTCCTCGTCATTCTGGGTAGCGACGGCTTCGTTCCATTCGGTCATGGTCATGGTGAGGAAGTAGGGATAGATGCCCAGCTTGCGGGCCAGCTCTTCCAGGGTGTCCGCCTGGACGGTCAGGCCATTCTTCACATACTTTTCAATGGCTTTCAGGTTGTCGCGCAGATGCTGGTCGAAGATGATGTAGGCGTACTGGCCTTCCTGGGCCAGCTCGGCGGCGGAAACCGCGTCGCGGGTGAGCAGCTCGTTGGTGAAGCGGTGGCCGCTCTGGTTGACCAGGATCGCGCCGTCACCGCGGACGGATTCGGTAATCAGCATGGAAGTGGTCTGCTCCACGGTGGGATGCAGCTGAATCTGCTCGATGTCCACCAAGTCAGCGCCCACGGCCTGGGCCATCACGATGCCGTCGCCCGTCGCGCCGGGCGCGTTGGTGGTCACGGTGCCCTTGAGGTCAGGACGGTACTGGGTGTACATATCCTCGTTTGCGCCGAAGCCGCCGGTGGCCAGGATGACGGCCTTGGCCTTGATGGTGTAGTTGGCGTCCTTGCCTTCGGCCTTGACGCCCGCGATCTTGCCGTCTTCCATAATCAGCTCGGTGGCCCTGGTGTTGAGCATCACTTCAACGCCCAGCTCCTTGAGCTTTTCGGAGAACTTGTCTACCAGGTAGTTGCCCACGGCGCTGCCGTCGGCGGGAGCGTGGATGCGGTTGGTGGACGCGCCGCCGGAGAAGGAGATCTTGGGCAGGTCAGCGCCGATGGAGTCCAGCCAGTCGATGGCCCCGGCGCTCTGCTCGGCCAGGGTGCGCACCAGTTCGGGATCGTTCAGGTCGTGGCCGCCCTTCATGGTGTCCGCCGCGAACAGCTCCACGGAGTCCTCAATGCCCTGTTCCTTCTGGTAGTGGGTCTCCGCGGCGTTCATACCGCCGGTGGCCTTGGTGGTGTTGCCGCCCACGTAGGGCATTTTTTCCAGAATCACGAAATCCTTGCCCGCCTGGTGGGCCATGATGGCCGCGGCCATGCCCGCGCCGCCCGCGCCCACGATGACGATCTCGGTTTCGATGGTCTTGTCTTCCTTGACGGTTTCCTCGCCAACGTCCTTGCGGTTGGCGTCCAGCGCCGCGATATCCGCGCCCGCCTTGGTTAAGGCTTCGGTAGCGGCGGCAATGATGGCGGTGCTGGTGACAGTCGCGCCGGACAGGCCGTCCACATTAGGGGTCTGAGCCTTCAGAATGTCCGGGCCCAGGGTTTCGCAGGCCACGCCGCCCAGGGCGGGGGTTTCGGACGCGCCTTCGATGGCCACGTCGGTGATTTCAGTTTCCGTTACGGTGATGGTGACCTTCACGTCGCCGCCGAAGCCCTTCGCCGTGGCTTCATACACGCCGGGCGTGAACAGGGTTTCCGCAAAGGCGGACGTGCCGAATACCAGCATCACCGCGAGAACCAGGCTGAGCAGTTTTTTCATGGGCTACCCCTCCGTTTTATTGGCCGCAATTCGACCATTTTCTATATGATATTGTATCGGATAGAACGCCATCTGTCAAGAAGCGGCTTCAATTGTTTATCGACACAGGCGGCGGTCCGGCTGCTTATCCCAGCTGTTCCATACGGACAAACGCATGCCGGCACCACTGAAACACAGCGGAAAAAGCCGCGTCAAAATCATAGTCATCCGGCAGCTCCGCCATCGAAAGCATCGCCCGGTCCTCCTCGCAAACCGACGCTTTTAACGCTTTCTTCGTCAGGAGGAAGCTGCCGCTTTCCAGATAATGCAGATTCTGAATCAGGAAAAACAGCCCTTTGCAGGAGGCGCGGAACTTCAGGACATTCTTTGCGCGGTCCGCGTGGATATAGCGGTGGCACAGCTCGTGATACAGGTTTCCGAGGCTGAATTTGACGTAATTGATTTCATCCGCTCTCGACGCGGACGGCAGATAATCGGACAGCGCCCCGTACAGATCCTTCGTGGTATGCCGAAGCTGGCAGACCTCCAGGGGATTCCACCGCGCCATTTCCTCCCTGCCGCAGATAAAGCCGCACGCTTTTTCGGTGTGCCCGATTCTTTCAAGCAATGCCCTGTACGCATCCATGTCCGCCACGGAAAAATGATCGATGATCGCCATAATGTCAATGTCGCTGTGTTCGTTCGCTTCGCCCCGCAGATAACTGCCCTGCAGGCCCAGATACAGAAGCCTGCCGCCGAAAACAGCGCTGCATTCCGCAATCATTTTGGATAAATATTCATTCAGATCAATCATATCTTCTCCTGCCCGTCCAGCTCCTTCAGCGCGGTTTTGTCCCAATATTCCATTCGATTTCGCCTCCTGTCCGGATGTCAATTGGTCATCCGCGTCGGCTTCTTCCTGGAGAACCAGCCCCGGAAGATGCCGCCCTGGATGACCGAGAGAATGATGAAAAACAGATCCGCGCACAGGATGAAAACGAAGGACGGCAGCATGATTCTCGTATAGTGCTTTCCGTATTCCTTTCTTTGATTGATGCGGCAGGCGAGCCAAAGGTCGAAGGCAATGATCCCGCAGCACAGAAGAAGGATTACCGCCGCCTGTTTCCCAAACACGATCCAGGGCCCGGCCTGCCAGCTTCCCTGAATCCCGGCCGCAACAAACCTGAATACGGCGAGCGCGAAATACACCGCCAGCATGATGCGCATGACGTTCATCATGACGCCGCCGCCGATGCCGAGCCCGCCGCCCCAACGGATGCCGCTGCGTTCGCAGAAATGCTCCATGGTCTGCATCAGCGGTTCATTCTGCTTGCCCTCGATGAAGCCGTTGTTGGCGATCACATAAACGTTCAGATCGGGAGCGTTCTCCCGGCAGCGAAGCTCCATCTCTTTGAGGAAGGGGAGAATGTGGGACGGAACGCCGTCCACATACAGGGGCATGGAAAAGACCACGTTATCCGCTTTCATCACTGCATCCAGCACCCTGCTCCGATCCGCTTTCGTCCGCAGCTTTTCCTTCTTCTTTTCGCCCACGACAAACAGGCTTGTAAATCCCGCAATGAAGCCGGACGCGCTGAGCTTTTTCTTCGGGCTGCAATCAATCAAAACGGTTTTCACAGCGCGTTCGCCTCCAGTTCGTTTATATCTGTCACGAAGCGGACTTCGGACTGCTGAAACCCGTCGTTGATGGCATTCTTTTTCGCTGTCAGCGCCCAGGTTTTCTTTTCGCCGTCCGTGGTATCGCCGTAGACCACCACCCGCCATTGATGGTGCTTTCCATAGCGGAGCGTATGGTGCATTTCCCATCCCCGATAGGTGCTCATGGGGGTCGAGGTGCCGATGGATCTGTCCAGCAGGTTTTTCACCGCCGGGCTGTAACCGCCGTACCAGTTTTCCGTGATGATCGTCAGATCGTCGGCCTGGCCGATCACCCGGCAGATTTCCTGCAGCGCGTCCTTCATTTCGCAGGCCGCGGGGGATTTCGTCCAGCAATGAAAGCAGCCCTGGCAGGGAGCGTACTTTCCGTCGGCATAAATGACCTGATCGAATGTCCCCGCCATGGCTTGGCTGAATTCTTCGTTCCGGTCATGAATCAGGATTCTCATGAATGCTTCGTCTCCGTTCTTCTGTGATTGCGTCCGCCGCGCCGTATACCCGGATAAAATGCCTGCTGAACGCCTCGATCCGCCTGACCGCATCCGCCGTCTTCTCCGGTTCCCGGTCGCACAGGTGAATCATCGCGCTGATGGGCGCGGTGTAGGCGAACGCGGCCATGGCGGGATCGTCGCGGCGCAGCAGCCCCTTGTCCATCATGCCGGAAAAAACGTGCGTGAACATTTCCTCCAGCCCGGTCAGAAAGTGTTTCGTGGCCAGGCTCCGGGCGCGGTCATCGCGGAACTGTTCAATCGTCAGCAGTTTCCTGGACTTGATGACTTTTTCATCGCGCACCGTAAAATCCACCATCCGCATCGTCATGTCCACCAGCTCTTCCGGCGAATCCGGCACGGGCGGCAGATGCCCGGGAGAGCCGAAATGCGCGTCGTAGTAAGCGATCAGCTCGTCCAGCAGAGCGTTCCAGATGTCTTCCTTGCTCTGAAAATGACGGTACATGGCGGACTTCACCAGGCCCAGCGACGCGGTCAGCTCGCGGATATTCGTCCCGGCGTAGCCGTTTTGCGAAAACATATCCAGCGCGGCGGCTAAAATGCGTTCCTTCGTATCCTTTGCCATAGACAACACCCTTTTGATCATGAACGTTCGGTCTCTCCTATTATAGAGAACGAACGGTCACGTGTCAAGACGCTTGGAAAACAAATGATTCATGCGCGAGCCGTGAAAATGCGATGAAAAAAAGTTGACAAAACGCCTTACTTGTGATATGATACTCCCGTTGCCGACCAAAGGGGAATGGTGTAATGGTAACACGTGGGTCTCCAAAACCTTTGTTGAGGGTTCGAATCCTTCTTCCCCTGCCAGGCAGAAAGCCTTGAAACGCTTATGTTTCAAGGCTTTTTTGTTTATATGCTTTCGTGAGCGCCGGAAAAAGACGTATCATTGCCTGCCTGATTCCGCATCTTTTTTGAAATCCAAAATGATATGGCAAGCCGCAAAGGCGGACGCAGCGGATTCCCCGACATGAGGCGGGCCGGGCGGGGGACGAAAAACAATTTATGAACAGCGGAGGGCGGGCGGCAAAAGCAGGAAAATTGGAAAATACTCCCTTGAAAAACAAATGGCAATCTGTTAAAATGCATAGGGTGGCGGAGACAATGACCCTTTACGCGAAGTGGACGCCATTGCCTGCGACCGCCCCGACCGTCACAGGTGCAGCTGATCTGGAACTGACCTATGGCTACACGGAGGGCAGCGTCAGTGTGACGGCTGCGGCGGCAACGGATACCACTTATAATGACCTGACCTATCAGTGGTATTCCAACACCACAAAAAGCAACAGCGGCGGCACTGCAATTGACAATGCGATAAGCGCAAGCTATACCATTCCTGCCGGTAAAAATGCAGGAACGACAGAGTATTATTATTGCGTCGTTACGGCTAAGCGGTCGGACAACAGCCAGACGGCAACGACAGCCTCTATGAGGAATATCTCATCAGGGCGGCACTGAGCGACCTTAAATCATGCACCATGGAAAACCTGGCGCTCCAAAACCTCGCTATGCACCTCTTCCAACAGGACCCTGACCACCTGGAAAGGGCCGAAAGATACATCAATATCTCCATGGAGGACGCAAAATTCTACAACAACCGACTCAGAATGATCGAAATATCGCAAATCATGCCGCAAATCATGGTCAGCTATCAGACCATGGTGAAAAAGCAGAACTCAAACCTCAGATTCTCGGTCGTTTCCATATCGCTCCTCGTATTGGGACTCGTACTCACGTCGTTCCTCGTCTTCAAACAAAACAGGAAACTCACTGCAAGAAGAATCGAACTGGCCGACAATAACCTGCAACTCAAACAACTCAACCTGCAACTGGCCAACAGCAACCTGCAGCAGGTCGACCTTAATGAAAAACTTCAAGAACTGAACCGTAAACTGTTGGATACCAACAAGCATCGCGAAGCACTTGCTTCTATCTATATTGACCTCTGCGCCAAATATATCGACAAACTGGAGAAATTCCAAACGCTCGTGAAAAGAAAAATAAAAGCCAACCAGGCACAGGACCTCCTGCAGACGGTGTCTTCTACAAGGGTCTCGGAAGAGGATGCTGCCACTTTCCTCAACAGGTTCGACAAGGCCTTCCTCGAACTATATCCTTCCTTCGTGGAGGAGTTCAACTCGTTGCTCCGGACAGAGGGAAAAATCGTGCAGAAATCACCGCACACGCTCACCACCGAACTGCGTACCTTCGCGCTCATCCGACTCGGCGTGAAAAATACAGCCGACATCGCCGGACTGCTCTTCCTCTCACCGCAGACCATCTACAATTGCAGGTCGGTGACCAAGGGTAAAGCGCTCTGCAAGGATTCCTTCGACCAAGACGTCATGAGCCTCTGCACGGTCATACACAATGAGGCCGCTGAACAGTAGCTGCTTCTCGTACCGGAAGGTTGACCAATAACATTATTATTAAATAAAATAGTGCGCCTTTTATTTTGAAAACAAAATGATTTGTCTTACCTTTGTACCAATATTTCAATTCGTAGTTGACCAAATCGAATCTAATGAGAAAACTTATCGTCTCTTTTGTCATTGCCTTCCTGGCTGCCATGACCGTGAATGCTCAGAATAAACTTACCATCGAGAGTATCACCAAAGGTGAATTCTCACTACGCTACCCGGCATCCGTCACACCGCTCGCCGGCGGCGACAGCTATGCCAGACTCAATCCTGACCGGAACCGTATAGAGGAATACTCCTATAAAAACGGACAACTCATTCGTTGCCTCTTCGATGCCGGTGAGGTGGCGGGAGCGGAAATCGAGGAAATCGACGGATTCCAACTGAGTCCCGACGGAACAAAAATCTTACTGTATACCAATTCCAACTATATCTACCGGCGCTCTTTCACCGCCGATTACTATGTCTATGACATAAAGACCAAAAATCTGAACGAAATCGACAATACGGGAGCGCAGCAGTCGTGCATCTGGGCAAAGGATTCCAGACATGTGGCTTTCGTAAGAGATAACAATGTCTTTGTGGCCGATGTGGTGGAGAGAAAACTGACACAGGTCTCCACTGACGGAAAGAGAAACGAAATCATCAACGGCATTCCCGACTGGGTCAATGAGGAG
>CADBCX010000142.1 GCA_902793245.1 uncultured Eubacteriales bacterium
GAGGATCTCCACCTGGGCCTGGCCTGGCGGGACAGGGTGAGTAAGAAGTTTGAGATTGAATAAACAGGCAATAGGCATTAGGCAATAGTTTTATTGCGTTCTGGCCATCATTCGCTATGACTGCATCCTTGATGTTTAATCCCTATTCCCTATTCCCTAATGCCTAATGCCTATTGCCTATTGCCTAATCCCTATTCCCTAAAAAAGCGAGGTACACCATGAAACTCCACATCCTGGGCTGCCACGGCCCGTATCCCCCGGCGGGCGGGGCCACCAGCGGATACCTGATCGAAAGCCATGGAAAGCTGCTGCTGATGGACTGCGGCGCGGGCGTGATGGGGCGGCTGATGCGCCTGTGCGACCCGGCGCAGTTGGAAGGCGTGCTGCTTTCCCACCTGCATTTTGACCACGCCAGCGACCTGCTGGTGATGCGCTATTATCTGGAAATCGCGGGCAAGACCCTGCCGGTGTACGTGCCGGGCGAGGACGACAGCCCCTTCCGGGCGCTTTTGACCGCGCCCGCCTTTGACGTGCGGCCCTATCCCGACACGCTCGAAATCGCGGGTCTGGCCGTCACCACCCTGCCCGTGCGCCATCCCGTGCCCTGCCGGGCCTTGAAGCTGACCGACGGGAACAAAACCTTCGTCTTTACCGGCGACACCAACGACTGCGCCGGGCTGTCCGCCTTCGCTGAAAACGCCGATCTGCTGCTGGCCGACGCCGCGTTCCTGGAGGATGAATGGGCGGAGGCCAAGCCCCACATGAGCGCCCTCCGCGCAGCCAGGCTGGCGAAGGAAGCCAATGCCAGGGCGCTGTACCTGACCCACCTGCCCGTCCGGCATGAGCCCGCCACCCTGGTCAAGGAGGCCCAGGCGGAATTTCCCCGGGCCCAGGCGGTGTTTCCGGGGCTGGTGATCCGCCTGTGAGCGTCCGCCCGTTTCATCACCAACGTCCGCTGGCCTGCGCTGCCTTGGCTTTTGGATTGGGGATCGGAGCGGGCGTTTCGTTTGCCTGGCGTCCGGCGCTGTATGCGCTGGGCCTGGTTGCGGCAGGCGCCGCCACGGCGCTTCTGCCGCGGCTCGGCGGGAAGCGCGTGGTCGGCGCGATGGCCTGTTTTCTGTTTTTGGGCGCGCTGCTGGGCGGCTGGCACAGCCATCCCGCGCTGCCGGAGGAGGGCATATACCGTGTGACGGGCGTTCTTTCCTGCGACGCGGTTTTTCGGGAGAACGGGACGGCGGCGGCTTATCTGGAGAACGCCGAGATCGAAACGGAGGATGGCCCGGCGCGGCTGGGCAGGCTGTACTGGACGTATACCCCGGACGCGGAGCAGCCCTTCCTGCCAAGCGAAGGCGACCGGGTATCCTTTGAAGGCAGGCTGTACCATCCCCAGGGCCGGGTGAACCCTTACGGCTTTGACTTCCGCATGTACCTGCTGCAAAGGGGCGTCCCGGCGGGCGTATCCGGCGCGCGGGAAACGGAACTCCTGGGCCATCCGGGACGGGGCGTATTTTCTGTTTTCTACCACTTAAAGCAGAATTTGACCGCCCGGGTGCGCCTGATCTTCGGCGAGGACAGCGCTTTGCCCGAAGCGCTGCTGCTGGGCCAGCGGGAACAGCTTCCCGAGGAGACCCTCAAGGGCTTTTCCGACGCGGGCGCGGCGCATCTGCTGGCGGTGTCGGGGCTGCATGTGGGATTGCTGGCGGGGCTGCTGATGGTTCCGCTGCGGCGGTTTTGCAGCCCGAAAGCGCGGCTGTATATCCTGGCCGCGTTCCTGCTGGCCTACTGCGCCCTGCTGAATTTCACCGCTCCCGTTGTGCGGGCGTCAATTCTCCTGCTGCTTGCCGCCTGGAGGCGGGTCATCCGCCGCGCTCCAGACCCTTTGACCACGCTGAGCGCGGCGTTCTTGCTGATTCTCCTGGTGCATCCCCTCAGCCTGTTTTCCGCCAGCTTCCAGCTTTCCTTCTGCGCGGTGCTGGGCATCGTGACCTTCGGCGGTTCGCTTCCCGATCCCGGCAGCCGCGGGCCGGGGCAGGCAATCCTTTCCGCCTGGCGGGTCACCGCTGCCGCCACTGCCGGGGTCGCCCTTCCCACCATCCAGATTTTCCATCGGCTTTCGCTGATCGGGCTTTTTGTGAATCCGCTGGCCTGCGCTTTCTTTTCCCTGCTGCTGCCCGCGTATCTGCTGATCACCGCCGTCGGGTGCGTCTGGCTTTGGGGCGGGCTGTGGCTGGCAGCGTTTATCAACCCCGTCACCCGCGGCGTCATCGCGGCTGTGACCTGGCTTGGAAAGCTGCCCTTCGCGTCCTTCCGCGTGCCGTCGCTGCCCTGGTACTGCGTGGCGGCGGCGGTTCTGGCCTTGGCGCTTTTGACCCGGTATACCGTATGGCCTGCGAAAAGAAAACTGCTCGCCGCGTTCCTCGCCCTCACGGTTTCCTTCGGCGCGTGGCGGCTGACGCTGTGCCGGGACGTGCAGTTCATCCAGCTTTCCGCGGGCCAGGCGGACGCCGCCATCCTGACCGACGGAAGCGAAACCGTCCTCATCGACACCGGCGATTACGGCGGCGACACAGCCGATTATCTGCTTTCCACCGGCAGGCGGGCCGACCGCCTGATCCTGACCCACCTGCATAAAGACCACTGCCTGGGCGTGGAACGGCTATTGGAGGAAGACATTCCCATCGGCGCGGTGTATCTGCCGGAAAGCGCGGAGGAACAACAGGTCGATGCACAATGCCTGGCCCTGCTGGACGCGCTGAAAGCCCGGGGCGTTCCCATCATCCATTTTGCCGCCGGGGACGCGCTTCGCCTTTCCCGCTGCGCGCTCACCGCCGCCTGGCCTCTGCCCGGCACCGTGCGTCCCGGCCAGGACGCCAACCGGTACAGCCTGTGCCTGCTGTGCGAACTGGACGGCGTCAGGCTGCTGACCTGCGCCGACATCCCCGGCGATTATGAAGCCTACGCCGCCCGGCACGCGGACATCCTGAAAATCGCCCATCACGGCAGCAAGGACAGCACCGGCACGGATTTTCTGAAAGCCGTATCGCCCCGGGCCGCGATCGTGACGGCCAGCCCCGCGAACAGCCGCCTGCCCAACCCCGACACGATCAAACGCATCCAAGCGGAAAACGCGGTTCTCTATCACACCGGCAAGACCGGCGCGGTGACGATCACCGTGCGGGATAGTAAGGCAACGGTCACAACGTTTTTGAACGAAAAGGAACAGCCATGAATCACACGGAGTTTTTCGCCGCCCTCAAGCAGGGAAACGTGGGCGGATGCTATCTGTTCGAGGGCGAGGAGGAGTATACCAAGCGCTCCGCCCTCAAAGCCCTGCGGGAAAAGATCGCCGGGGGCGACTTTGCCATGATGAACGATGCCCGGCTCATCGACCCCGCCCCCGACGCGCTGATTGCCGCCGCCGAAACCCTGCCCTTCATGAGCGACCGGCGCTTCATCGAGGTGCGGGACAGCGCCATGCTGACCGCCGGGAAGGCCAAGGACTACGACGAGGACAGCGCGGTGAAGGAGCTGGACGCCTATCTGGACCGGCTGCCCGACACCGCCGTGATCGTGTTTTTCGTGCGGGGCAAGGCTGACGGGCGGAAGAAGCTGTACCAGGCGCTGAAAAAGAAAGCGCAGATCGTTTCCTTCGACCCGCTGGACGATAAAGAGCTGGCCCGCTGGATCGCCGCCACGCTGAAAAAGGAGGGCAAGAAAATCAGCCTGTCCGCCTGCCAAAGGCTGTGGTTCTCCGCCGGGCGCGACCTGACGATGCTTTCCAACGAGCTGGGTAAGCTGGCCGCTTACGCGGGCGAACGGGAAGAAGTGACCGAGGAGGACATTGCCGCCGTGTGCGTGCAGTCCACGGAATACAAGGTGTACGACATGGCGGACACCCTGCTTTCCGGCCAGGGCGCGAAGGCCCTCCGGATGCAGGAAGCGCTGCTGCGGGACGGGGAAGAACGATTGATGCTGCTTTCCCTCCTGGGCCGCCAGTGCCGCCAGCTTTCCTACGCCAAGGCCATGGCCGCCGCCGGTTCCCAGCCGGGCGAAATCACCGGAAAAATGGGCCTGCCGGGCTTCGTCGTCCGGAAACTGCTGGACACCGCGCGGGCCTACTCCCAAGACCAACTGAACGAAATGTCCCGGCTGTGTCTGGACACGGAATACCTGGTCAAGTCCGGGCAGCTGATGGACGCGGGCAGCCTGGAAAAGGTGATGCTGCAAATTCTTTCCATGCGGGAGGCGAACCAATATGGCGTCTGAAATGGAAGCGCTGCTGCGGCAGGCGAGCGTGCCGGTTGAGCCGGGCAGGATCGCCGCGCTGAACGTGTACCTGACTATGCTGGCCGACTGGAATACGCGTATGGATCTGACCAGCGTGCCCGACGCGGAGATGGCCCGGCGGCATTTTCTGGATTCCCTGCTGCCGCTCACGCGGGCGGAATACTTCCCGCAGGGCGTCCGGCTGATCGACGTGGGCACCGGCGCGGGCTTTCCCGGCCTGGCGCTGGCCATCGCCCGGCCCGATTTCCGGGTGACGCTGCTGGAAGCCCAGGGCAAGCGCTGCCAGTTTTTGCGGGCGGTGTGCGATGAATTGGACTTATCCAACGTGACGGTGATTCAGGAGCGGGCGGAGGTTTCAGGCCACGCCGAAGGCCACCGGGAGGCTTACGACCTTGCGGTGGCCCGGGCCGTCGCGCCGCTGAACGTGCTGTGCGAATACCTGCTGCCCTTCGTGAAGCCCGGCGGCTATGCCCTTTGCTGGAAAGGCCCCGCCGTCAGCGACGAAATGGAGGACGGGGCCGCCGCCGCCCGGAAGCTGGGCGGAAGCGTGGAAGCGCCCGTCACCCTGGCTTGGGAGGGAGAAAACCATCTGCTGGTTCCCGTGCGCAAAACGGAAACAACCCTTCCCCAGTATCCCCGCAAAAACGGCATCCCCGCCAAGCGTCCCCTGAAAAAAGACAAATAACGGCTTGCCTTTTCCCGGTTTGTGCCATATCCTGTCTTACGTTTTCCCCGTCCTCCGCCCGTTTTCAGGCAGGAGGATTTTTGTTTGTCCAGAATCAAACAAGGTGCGGCGGACTTTACGGATTCAATCAGACAATTTGGAGGAACACGCATGAGCGTTTTGCGGGAAATACAGCCAAGTTACCGGGCGGTGTATTATGTGCCTTTGTCGCAAATCCACTCCCGGCCTTTTGCGAAACGAAGCGATGAAGAGAACGGCCTGCTGGGCCTGGCGGCGTCTATCCGGCGGCACGGGCTATTGCAGCCCGTCACGGTCCGCCCGGTCAGCGACGGCTACGAAATCGTGCTGGGAGAGCGCCGATTCCGGGCCTGCCTGATGCTGGGCTTTTCTTACATCGACGCCTTCATTTTGCAGGCCGCGGAGAAGGACGCGGCGCTGTATTCGCTGCTGGACAACACTGGGCAGGAGCTGCTGCATTTTTTGGATCTGGCCGAGGCCTGCGCAGTGCTGCGCGCGGGCGGCATGGCCCCCGACGCCATCGCCCGGCAAATGGGCGAAAGCCCGGAGTGGGTGGAAAGGAAAACGGCGCTGCTGGGGCTGGATGAAAAAACGCGGGCGTTCATCCGGGAAAGCGGCCTGAGCGAACGCCACGCCCGGGCGCTGCTGCCGCTGCCAGACGGGGAAGCGCAGCTGCGCCTCGCCCGCCGCGCCGCAAGGCTGCGCCTGTCTCCCCGGGAAACGGAAGCGCTGGCCGAAAAGGAAGTGAACGCGATTTACGGCATCCTCAGCCAGATGCGGGAATCCGGCATCGACGCCCGCACCAGCGTGCTTGAGGACGACGCCTGGGTGACCCTGAATATCAAAATCCGCAAGCGCACCTGAGCTTGCGGATTTTTTGGGATGCTGGTATAATAGATGGGAAGGGATTAGGCAATAGGCAATAGGCATTAGGCAATAGGCATTAGGCAATAGGCAATAGGCAATAGGCATTAGGCATTAGTGAATAGGGATTAGGGATTAGGGGTCAGAACCGGTGTTGTCATCCCGAGCGGAGTGGAGCCAGAGGCGGAACGGAGTCGAGGGACCTGAATGCGGCACACTTTGCCAACAAACATCTTACCCGGTGCTCAGGTCCACTTCGACTACACGCAGGGCAGGCTCTTCGCTTCGCTCAGGATGACAATAGGAAGGAGACCCATTGCTAATGCCTAAATGCCTATTGCCTATTGCCTAATGCCTATTGCCTAATGCCTATTGCCTATTGCCTATTGCCTAATGCCTATTGCCTCCCTACATTCTCCAAAAGAAGAAGGTACCAGCCATGCCCTACGACTTAGCGAAAGCCCTGAAGGAATTCCGCCCATGGAACGAGCAGGAGGCCCGGGACAGGGACATGATGCTTTCCGCCCTGTCCGCCTCCCCCGACCCGTTCACCCGGGAAAACGAGATCATGCACTTCACCGCCTCCTCCTGGATCGTGAACCGGGAGCGCACGAAGGTGCTGATGGCGTACCACAACATCTATCACGCCTGGGCCTGGACAGGCGGCCACGCCGACGGGGACAGGGATCTGCTGGCCGTGGCGCTGCGGGAGGCGCGGGAGGAAACGGGCATCCACGCCGCGCCGGTCACGGAGGGCATCTTCTCTGTCGAAACCCTCACCGTGGACGGCCACGAAAAGCGGGGGCGGTACGTTCCCAGCCACCTGCATCTGAACGTGACCTACCTGCTGGGCGCCGACGAACACGAAGCCATCCGCGCCAAGGCCGACGAAAACGCCGGCGTGCACTGGTTCACTCTGGAGGACGCGCTCAAAAACTGTTCCGAGCCCTGGATGGTGGCGCGGGTGTACGGCAAGCTGAATCAGAAGCTGGCCGGAATCGGCGCGGCTGTGGGCTGAGGCGTCGGCAGCGGGCAGAAGAATGATGCTTTGATTTGCTCAAACCGCTTTTCTCCGATACCGTTCACGTCCATCACTTCCTCCAGGAAGCAAAAGCCGCCCCGCTCCTCCCGGAGCGCTAGAATGCTCCGGGACAGCTTGGGGCCCACGCCGGGAAGGGCCTGCAAATCTTCGCCTGAGGCCAGGTTGATATTCATTTTCCCGTCGGATGCATCGGAAAGCACGCGGTCTGTTTCCCCCGCCGCGGCCGAAAAAGAAACGCTTTCCCGCCGGAAGGAAAGGGCGTATTCCACCGCCTCGAACAGCAAGATCCCCGCGCACACCAAAAACGCCAAAACCACGGCAAGGCGCGCCGCAGACTCACGGCGCGCCTTGTCTTTTTCGGTTGTGAAGCGGCGCGGCTCCATTGCTTTTTACCGTTCGGAGTAGGGCCGCCAGTCCTTCACGGGAATCTCGTTCATGGCGTCGGGATACACGCCCTTCTTGCGCAGCTGGAAGCCCAGGTCGCAATGCAGGTTCCGCCCGCCGCTGGGCACGATCACGGAAGGCACGGTGACGGTGGTTCCCTTCTCTTCGGGCAGGATGCTGGCCACCAGCGGGAATTTCTTCTGCTGCTTGGTGGCTTTCAGCTCGGGATGCATGGTCACGCGCATTTCGTATTCGCCGGGATAAATATCGGAAATCATGTACTTGCCGTACTCGTTGGTGACGGTTTCGGTGATCTTCTCGCCGTGCTGGTACAGCTCGATCTTGATGCCGGGCATATAGGGCTCGCCCACGTCCTGCATGCCGTTGCCGTTTTCATCCAGCCAGGCCCTGTCGCCGATTTCGCCCATGGCGCCCATGCCGATGTCCACGCCGGAAAGCTCCTCGCCCATCGGCAGGGTGAAGGGAATGGGCCGGGGAGAGCCGTCGGGGTTGCCCTGGATGTAGCTTTCGCGCTTGTCGGTGTCCTGAGCCCTGGCAAACAGGTGGCCCATGGGCAGGGTGGCGGAAAGGGTGTATTCGCCGGGCAGCAGCCGGTTGAAATAGTATGCGCCGGTCATGTCGGTCATGGCGGAAGCCACGGTCACGCCGTTCGCGTCCAGCAGGGAAACAGCCAAGCCGTCCACCCCGGCCAGGGAGCCGTCCAGGCTCCATACCTGCCCGGCCACGGAAGAATACCGCATCATGGGCAGCGACACGCTCGTATCGCCCCGGGCGCTGAGGGGCACCGTCCAGCTTTCCGCCTGCTGCTGCGCTCCAGCCACGTTCACCAGCACTTCGTTGTCGTCCATGCCGATGCGCAGCTCGTAGTCCGCGGGAATCAGGTGTTCCATGGCGAACGCGCCGTTTTCATCGGTGACGGCGCTCGCCATTTCCGCGCCGTTTCGCCACAGGGAAACGCTGCGGCCCTCCGCGCCGTACTCGCTTTCGTCCATCTGGGCGGACATGTTATCGTCGTAATACACTTCGCCGCTGATGGTGATCGGCAGGGCGGCCAGGATATCCGCGCCGGTCTTTTGCTCGCCCAGGCTGAAGGTGATGACGGCGGAGGCGGTGGAAGAAGCCGTCGCCTCGACGGGCGAACCCTCTATCTGGCCGAACACCAGGTAGTCCGGCAGCATCACCTGCATATCGTAGGTGTCGGGCTTTAAGCTGTTGAACGCGTAGGAGCCGTCCGGCTGGGCGTGAATCTGGAAGGTTTGCCGGTTGCGCCGGCCGGACAGGGACAGCAGGACGCTGAAATTCTCATCGGTTCCGATGCCGTCATACACGATTTTGCCGGACAGGGTGGAATTATAAACGCCGTACAGCGTAGGCATATGGATGTCGGACCCGCTTTCCGTGGAGAAGGAAGGCGAAGTCCATTGCTTTTCCGTCGTGCGGGGAGAAATGAACTGGCCGTTGTCCGGCATCTTGTAATTGACGGAATAAGTGCCGGGCAGCACCCCTTTGATATAGAAATACCCGTTCTGGTCGGTGGTGCCGTAGCTGTAGGCGGAAGCGGGCTGGCCGTTTTCGTTGAGCAGCACCACGTTCATGCCGGAAAGGCCTGTGTTGGCAGGGGCGAATTCTTCGTCGATCAGCACAAAGCCGTCCACCCGTCCCGCGCGGAACACGCCGCCGTCCATGCCGGAAACCTGCTGGCCGGGGTTCAGGGTGAAGAAATCGGTCTGGCCGTATTCCGGCATCTGGGAGGTGATATGGCTGTACATGCCCTCGGGCGACGCGGGCGCGGAGGAGGCCACATACTCATCGGTCAGGATGAACCGCAGAGAGTAAGCGCCGGGCAGAAGATGCGAGAGCGTGTACACGCCGAAACCATCCGTCTGGGCCTGGGCCGCCGTTTCGCCGTTCTGGTCAACAGCCCGCACCGTGATGCCGGGCACGAAAGCGCCGCCTTCCCGGTAAAGGCCGGAGCTGTCCGCGTCCTCAAACACGCAGCCGGTGACGGAGCCGGGTGTTGTGACCGCCGCGGAATATTCGGCTTCGCCCTGGCCTCCCTGCAGATACACCGTGGTTTCTTCCGCGCTCCGGGCGTCGGACACCCGGAACAGGCCGGATTCATCCGGGCTGAACACATAGCCGCCGGGCAGGGAAGCGGACAGAACGGTTTCGCCTGCCCGCAGCATATGGAAGGAAGCTCTTCCTGTTTCGTCGGTCGAAACCGTTTCGATGGCCTTTCCGCCCTGGGAAGCGGTGATCTGCGCGCCGTACAGCGGCGCATCGCCCTCATCCGGGCGGCCGCTCAGGTTGGCGTCCTGATAGAAATACAGGCTCAGCCCTGCGCTGGGCATGGCGCCCACGCTGCCGATATTGGTGGTAACGCCCACCGACACGGAAACGTTCACGGCAGCCTGGCTGGCCGTTTCGGAAATCATGGAAACGCCGGGATAGGTAAAGATCATGCCCTCCGGCAGCTGGAAGCTGAGCTGGTATTCGCCGGACTGGAGGCTGGGAAAGGCATAATCGCCCTGGGGGCCGGGGTTGACCGTGCGCGTCAGGTTGAGCGCGGGAGAATACAGCGTCACCGCCGCCTGGGGCAGGCCTGCTTCCTCCGCGTCCCATTGGCCGTTGAAATTGGCGTCGTACCACACCTTGCCGGTCAGCGAGCCCGTGCGCACCAGGCCGATGCCCATGCCCACGCTTTCCTTGGCGGCGAGGGTGAACACCGCGGAATCGCCGGTGTTGTCCGCATTGGGATAGAAGCAGTTATAGAAGGTGTTGATTTTCTGGCCGATGGGCCCGATCACAAGGTTCTCCGGCAGCCGCACCCGCACCTTATACGTCCCGGGGGACAGATCGCGGATGAGGGCCTCGCCCTGGTAATTGGTGGAGGTGGTGGCGATCAGGTAGGTTTCCCCCGCGTACTCGTAGAGCAGCTCGGCCTGCACGCCGGGAACCGTGGCCTCCTGCTGCATCCTGCCGCCGTTGGAATTATCGTCGATAAACGCCAGCAGCGAAACGGCGCAGTACGTTTTCGTCAGGCCCACGTTCATCGTCAGGTTCTGGCCGTCCTGCACGGTAAAAAACGGCGTGTAGCCCACCGAGCCCTGGGCAGGCAGGACGCAGCTGCCCGCGCCGTGGCGGGTAAAGCGGTAATCCTGGGACACTTCAATGCGCATCCGGTATTCGCCGGCGGCCAGGCCCTGGAACACAAAAGCGCCGTTCTGATCGGACATTTTGTTGATATACTGATCGCTCTGGCTGGTGGGATACCGCTTTTCCAGCGTGATCTTCGCGCCCATGCCATAGCTGCCTTCGCCGCTTTCAAACGTGCCGTCGACGTTCTTTTCCACCCAAACTACGCCGCTGACCTGGCCCTCCGCCATGGCGCATTGAGCGCATAACAAAAGGAGCGCCACACAGAAAAGCAGTACAATCCATCCCCGCTTTGGTACTACGCGCATAAAACGAGCCTCCATCTTCTATCGCTTCAATCCCCGGCGGAACCTTTTTCTCCGGGAACACATAAGTATACCTGTACCATGATAATCCAAACGGGCGGGAATGTCAATCGTGCAGCTGAAAAGAAAAGTGTAAATTGTGCGAAGAATGCTGCTGTTCCGGCAGCGGAGGTTCCCAGCCCTCTGATACTATTCTCCTTCTAAAATCTTAAGATTATAGATGAAGGATGGTAATATAAGCAAAAGACTGCATGATCGACAAGGATCGTGCAGCCTTTTGTTTATGGCGTTGCTTTGTTTTCAAGTTCTTCTTTTCCACGATCCCAGGCTGCAAATTTCAGCGTATCGCCGTCGTCACCGCGGGCATAGGAAACGGTGAGAAATATATCAATCGGCGATGTGACCGGATTCTTCCGTCCCGGTAAACGGTAGGTAACGCTCTCCCCTTCCAACGCTACCACGCGGATGTTTTTGTACTGCATCGTGTCCGCGAAAAGCGCCTTGACCGGGCAGTCATGATGGAGGGAATACAGCAGGAATCGGCGCACCATTTTACACTCCTCCAACGGCATAGATCACGATCCCGCCGTACTCGCTTTCATAGACCGCCTGGAACAGCCGGGCCAGAGCATCCTGGTCGACGGCGTAGCGGGAGCGCTCGTTGTTGCTCACCAGAATGTAATCCACGCCGTATTTTTCCAGCACATCCCGGTTGTTCTCCGGGTCGGTGTAGAAACGCCGGATGTCGCTCTTGCGCTCGTCGTTGCGGTAGCCGTGGTAATACAGCCAGGTGTCGGGGCCGCAAACAATGTTCCGCCCGGCCAGGCTGCTGACGAGATTGATGTGCCAGTCGCTGTCAGTCAGGAACATGGCGTGCTGCGGCGTGTTCTCCTCCACATAAGCAGCAGCCTCCACCGCCTCTTTGGAGAACATCTCGTAATCGCTTTTCCATTCCCGCGCTACGGCGAGGACGCCCGTGGAGAAGCACAGCACGGCGCACAGCACGGCCACCACTGGCCTGGCCCGCAGGCCCTTCAAGCGCCCCAGCAGCTCCAGGCCATAGTCCGCCGCCAGCACCGCGCAGAGCATATACCAAATCTAGAACAGCTCGTTGTTGTCGTAATCGTTGGGCTGAATCTGCACAAACTCCGCCACCAGGAAAATCACGAACGCGCCGCTGGCAATAAACCGGCGCTTTTCGTTTTTCTCCAGCAGCGACAGCAGAATCAGCAGGAAGGGCAGGCCGATGTTTTTGAGGTAAAACCATAAATACCCGTCCCGCAGGCCGTTTCCCGTGTTGTTGACCCAGTTGAAATGCCAGCGGAGGAAACGGGAATTGCCGATGGCCTGATTGAACGTCCAGGTGAACAGCTGCGGCGCGGCCACGGCAAGCGCGATCACGCCGTAAGCCGCCCAGAACAGCAGGGCGTTCTTGATATGCTGCCGGGCGGTCAGCAGGTCATAGACCAGCCACCCGGCGCTCATCAGGCCCAGGGCCAGGAAGCAATGGGTGTTCACCATGGGCAGCATGCCTGCCCAGACTCCCAGCACCGCGCCCTGCCGCCAGTCCATATCCCGCCTGTGCCAGACAGCCGTGGGGCCGTCGCCGCCGTCTTTCAGTTCCATGCCCCAAGGCGTTTCGGGACGCAGGGCGTCGTAGAGCAGGTAGATGCAGGGAATCACCTCCGCCCAGCCTGCCAGGGTCGTGCGCTGGGGCACCATCATGTCCACGATCACGTTGCTCCAGCGCAGGTTGTAGGTGCCGAATTCCGCGTGGTTCGCCGGGGTCTGGTACCAGCCGTTCAGCACATGCTGGATGCGCTGCCACAGCCCCGCCACGCTCTGCAGTTCGTTGCTGCCGCCCGAGCCCAGCACCGCGCCCTGCATGTCCAGCAGATAGAAGAAGCCCAGCCCGCCGTTCAGGAAGAAGAACAGCGCCGCCAGCGCAGCGCCCTTCCTGGTATCCGCCATGCGCTCCGCCAGGATGCAGTAGCCGCTGAAAACAAGCGCCGTCATGGCAATGCCGGGAATCAGCAGCGCCCAGCGCAGGGAGCAGCCCAGCAGCATGAAGCTGGAAGAAAGGGAATCCGCCAGGAAGGGATAGGCCAGCCTTTCCCCCGGCAGGATGTTGTAATCCGGCGGGAAGGAGGCGTTGCGGAGGCTGGAGGTGATCGCCAGATGCAGCGGCAGGTCGCCATAGGTGCTTTGCCCCACATGCAGCGTTCCGTCCGCCATGGGGCGAATGGTATGCGTCCATTGCAGATAACCGCCGACCACCGTCAGCGGCAGCGCCACGAACAGGAGCAGCTTGACGATCCGCATATCCCGTTCACCCCAGGGCGCCCACTGGCTTTGATCCCGGGTGAAATACGCCGCCCCCGTCAGGGCGATCAGCAGCAGCATGGCCACGACATGGGACAAATGGGAAAAACCCCACAAAAACGCCGGCAGCACGGGCAGCCACATCATCAGCACAACGCCTAAACATGCGCCCAGCCAGCACCGCACCACCACCGGCTTCTTGGGGAACAGGGCGAATACGATGATCGTCCCGCAG
>CADBCX010000143.1 GCA_902793245.1 uncultured Eubacteriales bacterium
AAGTCCGCACAGCGGACATTGCTCGTTTCGCCTGATCTCACCGCCGATGAAATTTCCGCCACTGGCGGTCATCGGCGGTTCGTCCGCCGGGCCAGAAGCGTCAAGGCGTCAAGATTGACTTCCTCGTTCTTCCAAGCAACAGCGGGAACCAAGCTTGATCGTCAATACAAGCAGTATCCGCTATTGTGGGTCCAGGGCGGTCACCGCCCTGGTGGGGTGCGGGGCAAAGCCCCGCCGTTCCCTTTCGTCACCTAAAGCGTCCTTTCATTTAAAGCATTTCCTCTCCGCGTCCAGCAGCGCCATGAGCGCGTCGATGTTCTCCGGCGGCGTGGCCCAGGACGTGGCGAAGCGGACGACGGAATGGGTGCCGTCGTACTTCTGCCAGTAGGAATACCGCACGCTTTCGGAAAGACGGGCAAGGGTTTCGTTGCTGACGATCACGAACTGCTGGTTGGTGGGTGAATCAATAAAGAAGGAGTAGCCCCGTTCCGCGAACCCCTGCCGGAGCTTCTTCGCCATCTCGATGGCGTGGCGGCTGATGTCAAAGTACAGGTTGTCCGTGAACAGCGCGTCGAACTGCACGCCGATCAGGCGGCCTTTCGCCACCATGGCCCCGTGCTGTTTGATGTGGGTGATGAACCGCTTCGGCGCGCCGTGCCGGGGAAACACCACCGCCTCGCCGCACAGCGCCCCCACCTTGGTGCCGCCGATGTAAAAGGCGTCGCACAGGGCGGCAATATCGGGCAGGGTCACGTCGGCAGCATCGCTCATCAGGCCGTAGCCCAGCCGCGCGCCGTCCAGAAACAGCGGGATTTTGTATTCTTTGCATACGGTATGCAGGGCTTCCAGCTCCGCTTTCGTGTACAGGGTGCCGTACTCCGTGGGATGGGAAATATACACGCCGCCGGGATATACCATATGGGGATAGGTGGGATCGGCGTAGAAATCCCGAAGATACGCCGCCAACTCGCCCGCGTCGATTTTGCCCTCGTGGGCGGGCAGGGTCAGCACCTTATGGCCGGTGTATTCGATGGCTCCGGCTTCGTGCACGTTCACGTGCCCCGTCGTGGCGGCAATCACGCCTTCGGTGCTGTGCAGCAGGCCGTCGATCACCACCTGGTTGCTCTGGGTGCCGCCGATGAGGAAGAATATGTCCGCGTCCGGGTCGCTGATGGCGGCGCGAATCTTGTCCTTCGCCCGGAGGGAGTATTCGTCCTCGCCATAGCCCACCTGCTGCACCAGGTTCGTGTCCATCAGCGCCTGCAACAGATTCGGATGCGCGCCTTCGGAATAGTCGTTTTCAAATGAAAGCATGGATGACTCTCCTTTTCTTTTTTCACCCTTCCAGCAGCTTCCCGCGGATACGGGCAAGATGCAGGGAAGAGAGCCCGGATTGTTCAAAGTAGGCTTCTATGCTGCCGTAGCAATCATGGAATAATATCAAAAACTGCCGCATGCTGGCTTCATTCGCCAGCACGATTCTTCTGTCGATCTCTGGATGCTCCGCAAGATACTGTTCGAGACGCAGCCGGTTGTACTCCCGGCTTACCGCATAATCATTCACGATGGTCTGCGAATCCACGCCGCAAGCCAGCAGCAGCAGCGCGCTGATGACGCCGGTGCGGTCTTTCCCCGCGGCGCAGCAGAATAAAACGCCGGCGCGGGATTCAGCAATTGTCCGGAGAACATCGGCGGTTTCCTTTTGCGCGGCGATCTCAAGATAGGTAAGCGGCACTTCTTCAAGGCTGCCCGGCGGCGTGCTGCCGGCGGCAATCGGAATATGGGAATACGCGAATCCGTCCCGTCGGGAAAATGCGCAGGGCTTTTTTGCAATTTCCCCATCCGTGCGCATATCGATGACGGCTGTTATGCCGAGCTTCTTCAGCAATCGTTCATCCGCGTCGTTCCATGCCGTCGGCGCGTCGCTTCGCCAGATTCTGTTTCTGGCCGTCGTTTTGCCCGCGGCGGCGGGATACCCGCCCAAATCCCGGGTGTTGGCCGTTGACGAAAGCAGGCTCTTATACAAGGTTCACACTTCCTGTCATCCTCTTCGCTCCTGAAGCCTTAAAATCGCTGAAACCGTTGATTTGGAAGCATCCCGGCTTTCAGGCGTTTTCCCTGTTCAATGACATTAAAGCATGTTTTTTCTACTGCGTCAAGCCGGCGCAAGTGGTTTTTTCTTTGTATATTTTTGCGTTTGGGCTGGAATGATGAAATTCTCCATTGACAAGGCGAGCCGCCGGATATATAATAATGTATATTCATGCAGAAAAGAAAGAAAATTGCATGAATATACAAGATTGACAAATTGGGGGATGGGCTGATGAATTTACAGGGACGGAGTTTTTTGACGCTGCTGGACTTTACGCCGGAGGAGATCAGCGGTTTATTGGACCTGGCGGCGGATTTGAAAGCAAAGAAAAAGGCCAAGACCGCCCACCGGATGCACGAGGGCAAGAACGTGGCCCTGATTTTTGAAAAGACCAGCACCCGCACCCGCTGTTCCTTCGAGGTGGCGGCGGCGGATCTGGGCATGCACTCCACGTATCTGGATCCCAGCGGCAGCCAGATCGGGAAAAAGGAAAGCATTGCCGACACCGCCCGGGTGCTGGGCCGGATGTACGACGGCATCGAGTACCGGGGCTACGGGCAGGAGATCGTGGACGCGCTGGCAAAGTATTCCGGCGTGCCGGTGTGGAACGGGCTGACCAACGAGTTCCACCCCACCCAGATTCTGGCCGACTTCCTCACCATCCGGGAGCACTTCGGGGAACTGAAAGGCAAGAAGCTGGTCTACATGGGCGATGCCCGCTACAACATGGGCAATTCCCTGATGGTAGGCTGCGCGAAGATGGGGCTGCATTTTGTGGCCTGCGCGCCGAAGGCCTACTTCCCCAACCCGGTGCTGACCGCCCAGTGCCGGCTCATCGCCGCCGAAACCGGCGCGACGCTGGAATTCATCGAAGACCCCATGGAAGCCACGAAGGGCGCGGACGTGATTTACACCGACGTGTGGGTGTCCATGGGCGAGCCGGACGAGGTCTGGGCCGAGCGCATCGCCGCCCTGAAACCCTACCAGGTCAACGCCGCAATCATGGCAAACGCCGGGCCCCAGTGCCGCTTCATGCACTGCCTGCCCTCCTTCCACGACCTCAACACCACCATCGGACAGAAAATCCATGAGAAGTTCGGCCTCACCGCCATGGAAGTCACCGACGACGTATTTGAAGGCCCCCAGTCCATCGTCTTTGACGAAGCCGAGAACCGGATGCACACCATCAAGGCGGTGATGGCGGCGACGCTGTGAGGGGAGAAGGAGTACGCTGCAAATGTATCCCAATCGAATGGAAGCAAATGAACTGCTGAAAGAAGCTGAAACTCTCAATCCCGGACCTTGGGGAAATCACAGCAGAACCGTAGCTCACTGTGCTGAAAGAATTGCCCTGTTTTCCGGTATGGATTCAGAAAAAGCATATGTGCTTGGGTTAATGCATGATATTGGGAGACGTTTTGGGAAAAGGCACTTGGGACATGTATCTGACGGGTACTCCTATATGATTTCTTTGGGATATGACGACGCCGCAAGAGTTTGCCTGACTCATTCTTTTAATGGCCGGACGATAGATGATTATGTCGGCAATTTTGATACCTCGGAAGAAGAAACCAACCTGATCAGAACCAAACTGCAGGAAGCAAGCTTTGATGATTATGACAGATTGATTCAGCTTTGCGATGCCATATCCGGTGCTGACGGCGTCATGGACATGATCGAAAGAATGAATGATGTGAAGAAACGCTATGGGGCATACTCTCCGGAAAAATGGAATACAAATCTTGCTTTGAAAAAATACTTTGAACAAAAAATGGGCAAGGATTTATATGAAGCAGTTGAAAAAGATACGTTTAATCCCTGTGCGGAGTAGATGATTTCATTGATTCCGACTCGTCAGAAAAGGATGGTAAAAACATATGCCAAGAGACAAATCAATCCACAAGGTGATGGTGATCGGTTCCGGCCCCATTGTCATCGGGCAGGCGGCGGAGTTTGACTACGCCGGGGCCCAGGCGTGCCGGGTGCTCAAGGAAGAAGGGCTGGACACGGTGCTGGTGAACTCCAACCCCGCCACCATCATGACCGACCAGCATTTGGCCAACGAAATCTATCTGGAAGCCCTGAACGCGGAGACCGTGGCCCGGGTGATCGAGAAGGAGCGCCCCGACGGCCTGCTGGCGGGCCTGGGCGGGCAGACCGGGCTGACCATCGCCATGCAGCTCAAGCGCAACGGCACCCTGGAAAAGTACGGGGTCAAGCTGCTGGGCACCGACATTGACGGCATCGACAAGGCTGAGGACCGGGAGCTGTTCCGGGAGACCATGGCCGCTATCGGCCAGCCCTGCGTGCCCTCCGCCATCGCCATGGACGTGGACACTGCCCTGAAAATCGCCGACGAAATCGGCTATCCCATCATCGTGCGGCCCGCCTTCACCCTGGGCGGCACCGGTGGCGGCATCGCGGCGGACGCGGAAGAACTGAAAGTGATCGCCAAGACCGGCCTGGACATGTCCCCCATCACCCAGATTCTGGTGGAAAAGTGCATTTCCGGCTGGAAGGAAATCGAGTTTGAAACCATGCGCGACGCCACGGGCTGCGCGGTGTCGGTCTGCTCCATGGAGAACATCGACCCCGTGGGCGTGCACACCGGCGACTCCATCGTGGCGGCCCCCGCCCTGACCCTGAACGAGCGGGAGTTTGCCATGCTGCGTCAGGCGGCGCTGGACATTGTAGCGGCGATTGGCATTGTGGGCGGCTGCAACTGCCAGTTTGCCTTGAAGCCCGACGGCAGCGAGTACGCGGTCATTGAAGTGAATCCCCGGGTGTCCCGCTCCTCTGCTCTGGCTTCCAAGGCCACGGGCTATCCCATCGCCAAGATCACTACCCGGCTGGCCCTGGGCTACACCCTCGCCGAAATCAAGCACCCGGTCACCGGCTTCTCCCTGGCGGGGTTCGAGCCCGCGGTGGACTACATCGTGGTGAAGTTCCCCAAGTGGCCCTTTGACAAATTCGCCGGTTCCAGCCGGAAGCTGGGTACCCAGATGAAGGCAACGGGCGAGGTCATGTCCATTGCGCCGACCTTTGAGGCAGCCATGATGAAGGCCGTGCGCGGCGCAGAAATCGGCCTGGACACCCTGAACGCCGCCCCGCTGAACAGCCAGCCCATCCGGGAGCGCCTCGCCGCCCAGGACGACCGGCGCATTTTCACTGTGTTTGAAGCCCTGAAATCCGGCGTGTCCATCGACGAGATTTACAAAATCACCATGATCGACCCTTACTTCCTGGGCAAGCTGCAAAATTTGGTGGACTATGAAGCGAAGCTGGCAAAGGAAGGGGCCACGGAAGAAAACGTCCGGCAGGGCAAGGAATTGGGTTATCCCGACGCCGCCATCCTGCGCATCAGTGGAGCCAAGGAAATTCCCGCCACGCCCTTTGCCTTCCAGATCGTGGAAACCTGCGCCGCCGTGTTCGGCACCGAACGGCCCTACTTCTATTCCTCCGTGGGCGAACCCTGCCAGAGCCGCCCCTTCCCCCGCAGCGGAAAACCCGTGGTCATGGTGCTGGGCAGCGGCCCCATCCGCATCGGGCAGGGCATCGAGTTTGACTATTCCTCCGTGCATTGTGTGTGGACGCTCCAGGAAATGGGCTATGATGTGGTGATCGTCAACAACAACCCCGAAACCGTCTCCACCGACTATGACACCGCCAACCGCCTGTATTTTGAGCCGCTGACGCCGGAGGACGTGATGCAGATTATCCAGGTGGAGCAGCCCGTGGGCGTGGTGGTGGCCTTCGGCGGGCAGACCGCCATCAAGCTGACCCAGTATTTGGATCAGCACGGCATTCGCATCCTGGGCACCTCCGCCGAGTCCATCGACATTGCGGAGGATCGCGCCCGGTTCGACGCGCTGCTGGAGAACTTCGGCATCCGCCGCCCCAAGGGCATGGGTGTGAACACCCTGGAGGAAGCGGTGAACGCCGCGGAGGAACTTGGCTATCCCGTGCTGCTGCGGCCCTCCTACGTCATCGGCGGGCAGAACATGACCATCTCCCGGTCGAAAGCCCAGACCGTGGCCTACATGGAAAAGATCCTCTCCGGCGGTATTGAGAATCCCGTGCTGATCGACCAGTATCTGCCCGGCATTGAGCTGGAAGTGGACGTGATTTCCGACGGCACCGACGTACTGATTCCCGGCATCATGGAGCATATCGAACGGGCAGGCGTGCACTCCGGCGACTCCATCGCCGTGTACCCACCCTTCAACCTGAACGACGTATTCCTGAAAAAGATCGTGGACTGCTCTGAAAGGCTGGCCCTGGCCCTGGGTACTAAGGGCCTGGTCAACATCCAATATCTGATCTACAACGATGAGCTGTACGTCATCGAGGTGAACCCCCGGGCCAGCCGCACGGTGCCCTATATCAGCAAGGTGACGAAGGTGCCCATGGTGGACCTGGCAGCCAAGGTGATGCTGGGGGCGAAGCTCATCGACTTGGGCTACGGCTGCGGCCTGTACCGCACCCCGCCCTACGTGGCGGCCAAGGTGCCGGTATTCTCCTTTGAAAAGCTCAACGACGCCAACAGCATCCTGGGGCCTGAAATGAAGTCCACCGGCGAAGTGCTGGGCATCGGCAAGACCCTGCCCGAAGCCCTGTTCAAGGGCCTGACCGCCGCGGGCTTCAAGGTGCCCTCCGCTCAGAGCAAGGGCAAGACCGGCGTGCTGCTGAGCGTGGAGGAAAACGATTATCAGGAAATCATTTCGCTTGCCAAGCGGTTCTATGACCTGGGCCTGAACCTGTATGCCACCACCGGCACCGCCAAGGCCATTGAAAGCCTGGGCATCCCGGTGACCGCCGTGGCCAACGCCACGGAGAACGATGAAATCACATCGCTGATGGAAAGCGGCAGCGTGCATTACATCGTGTACACCGGGGCAGTGAAGGACGCCACCATCGGGGACTATACCGTGCTGCACCGGAAAGCCATGCAGCTTGGCATCCCCTGCTTGACCTCCCTGGACACCGCCGGGGCCTTGGCTGACATCATGGCCTCCCGCTTCACCGCCCAGAACATTGAGCTCATCGACATCAACCACATGCGGGCCTGGCGGCAGCGCATCCACTTCGCCAAGATGCAGTCCTGCGGCAATGACTACATCTTCATCGAGAACTTTGACGGGGCTATCACCTGCCCCGAATCCCTGTGCGTGCAGCTCTGCGCGCCCCACTTCGGCATCGGCGGGGACGGCATTGTACTGATCGAAAAGTCCGGCGTCGCCGACGCGAAGATGCGCTCCTTCAACAAGGACGGCAGCGAGGGCAGGATGGCAGGCAACAACCTGCGTTGCGTGGGGAAATATCTCTATGATAAAGGCTATGTCCGCAGCGAATACCTGACCATCGAAATGGCGGGGAAGGTGCATCACCTGAAATGCTACCTGCGGGACGGCAAGGTGAATTCCGTCTCCGTGGATATGGGCAAGGCGTCCTTCGCTGCGAAAGACATCCCCGTCCTTGCGTGCACAGAAGAAGTA
>CADBCX010000144.1 GCA_902793245.1 uncultured Eubacteriales bacterium
TTTCCCTACTCCCTACTCCCTAAATACTCCCTCACCGCCTGGCTCATGGCCTCGCCCAGGTCGCCGGTGAGCTTGCGGACGAACCGGCCCTTGATGTAGAGCGCGCCGCAGTCCTTGCCGCCGCAGAGGGCGATGTCGGCGTCCCGGGCCTCGCCGGGGCCGTTGACCACGCAGCCCATGACCGCCACGGTGATGGGTTCCTCCACTCCGGCGAACTCCTTGGTCATGCGCTGAGCCACGGCTTCCACGTTGATCTGGGTGCGTCCGCAGGTGGGGCAGGAAACGAAGCGGATGCCCTTGCGCAGGTCCAGCGCCCGCAGGATCTCCAGCGCGGCTTGGGGTTCTCTTACAGGGTCGCCGGTGAGGGACACCCGCACGGTATCCCCGATGCCGTCCAGCAGCAGCGCGCCGATGCCGATGGCGCTCTTCACCGTGCCCTGGCCCGGCAGACCCGCTTCCGTGACGCCTAAGTGCAGCGGATAATCGCAAACCTTATGCATCAGCCGGTAGGCCTCCACCGTCAGCGGCACGTCGCTGGCCTTGAGAGAAATCACGATGTCGTCGAAATGCGCTTCCTCCAGCAGCTTCACGTGGCGCAGGGCGCTGTCCACCATACCCTGGGCGGTCAGCCCGCCATACTGATTCAGAATATCCTTTTCCAGCGACCCCGCGTTCACCCCGATGCGGATGGGCACGTGATGGGCCTTGGCGCAGTCCGCCACCTTATGCACCTTGTCCGCCCCGCCGATGTTGCCGGGGTTGATGCGCATTTTGTGGATGCCGTTCTCCATGGCGGCGATGGCCAGGGTGTGGTCAAAGTGGATGTCCGCCACCAGCGGCACCGGGCTGCCGTCCACCAGCGCCCGCACCGCCCCGGCGCACGCTCGGTCGTACACTGACACCCGCACCAGGTCGCACCCCGCCGCCGCTAAACGCTTGATCTGATCCAGCGTCGCCGCCACGTCCCGGGTGTCCGTGTTGGTCATGGATTGAATGGAAATCGGCGCGCCCCCGCCGATCAGGACGCTGCCCGCGCGAACTTGTTTGGTTGTGCTCATGTTTTGCCTCCGCTTGCTGCCGCCTGTTGCCAGCTTTGTTTTAAATATGCTTGACTTTTTATTTCATTGCGGTATAATAGAGACGAGGAGTGAACCACGCACGCGGTTGCTCTCAGTAGTTAATGGTAGACTTGCGATTCACATCGCAAGAACAGCCGTCACTTGCCGGAGTGGCGGTTGTTCTTTTGTTTGCGATGCGTTTCGCTGATGACGATGGTCACAGTGTACTTCCCAATATGAAAAGTAATCCGCATGCAAACCACCTCCTTTTCAGAAGGTGTCAGAGCAATCGCCTGCGCGTTTGTTGTCCACTCCCGGCCCTGAAAAAATCAGGGCTATTTTATTGTAAGAAAACCGACGAATTTTGTCAATAGAGAAATCAGCGGCTGTCCCTGATCCCTATCTGAAAATCCTCAGTATGTCCTTATACGTCATCACGATCAGCAATCCAAACAGCAGCACGTAGCCGGTCAGATGCACATAGGCCTCGACCTTCTGCGGCACGGGCTTGCGGCGCACGCCTTCCACCAGCAGGAACAGGATGCGGCTGCCGTCCAGGCCGGGGATGGGCAGCAGGTTGAACAGGCCCAGGTTCACGGAAATCAGCACCAGCAGTTCGCCGTAAGTCATCACCGCCGCCAGCCAGGAGGCTTCCGCCGAGCGCTGGGTTTCCTCGGCAATCATGGTCACGATGCCCACGGGGCCGCTGGTCTGGTCGAGGCCCGCGCCGGTGGTGATCAAATCCTTGAGCGCCTTCAGGATGGCCCCGCCCGCCGCCACGCAGTATTCCGCCCCCAGCTGGAACGCCCGGGGGAGACTGACGGCGGTGTAGCCCGGCACATAGCCGGGATTCAGCGTCACGCCGATCAGATACCGGTTCATGGAAGCGTCATAGCGGGGCGATACCGTCACCGTCAGGTGTTCGTCTCCGCGCCGGACGCCGAGGGCAATCGGCCCGTTCGCGGCTTCGCTGTCGATCAGTCTGCTGAGCAGCAGCGCGGTTCCGTCCTCGGTGACGCCCAGGGCGTCCTGGCCGTTGACGCTGGTTAAATGGTCGCCGGGCTGGATGCCTGCTTCCGCCGCGGGGCTGGACGCATCCACCGTCATCACCAGCGGATAATCGGCATAGCGCCCCTGGGTGTCCTCTCCGGCAACGCCGAACAGCGCCGCCGCCACCACCAGCGCCAGCACAAAGTTCATCGCCGGGCCCATGAACACGGTGATGACCCGCCGCCACACGGCGTAGTTGCCGATGGCGCGGGGGTCTGTTTTCGCCTCGTCCCCCTTGGCGTCGTCCTCGCCGTAAAACATGCAGTAGCCGCCCGCGGGAATAACGCGCAGGAAGAATTGGGTCTCGTGTTTTTTGCTTTTCCATTTTAAAATCTGCGGGCCAAACCCGATGGCGAACTGCTTCACCGGGATGCCCGTCAACCGGGCGGCGAAAAAGTGGCCCGCTTCGTGAATCGTCACCATGATGCCCAGCATCACGATGGCGGCCAGGATGTAGAGGATATTCATGGGTTGCTCCTTTGATAGGGAATAGGGATTAGGCAATAGGCATTAGGCAATAGGCATTAGGCATTAGGCAATAGGGATGAGGTGGACTGTCATGCTTCCTGTCCGATCCGCTTTCTTGCCGCTTCCCTCGCCAGGGCGTCGGCGCGGTCAATGTCGTCCAGGTTGCGGGCGGGGAGGCAGGCGTGTTTTTCCAGCGCGGCGGCGACGATTTCGGAGATGCGGCCGAAGGGGATTTTGCCCGCCAGGAAAGCGTAGCACGCTTCCTCGTTGGCGGCGTTCAGCACGCAGCAGGCCGCGCCGCCCTGCCGCAGCGCGTCGTAGGCCATGCGGATGGCGGGGAACTTCTCCGGGTCGGGCCGTTCAAAGGTCAGGGTGCCCACCTGGAATAAATCCAATTCCTTCCCGCCGGTGGGCAGGCGTTCGGGATAGCTCATGGCGTAGAGAATGGGCACCTTCATGTCCGGCGCGCCTAACTGCGCAATCACCGCGCCGTCTGCGAACTTCACCGCCGAATGCACGATGCTCTGGGGGTGCACCACCACCTGAATCTGCTCGGGCCGGGCGTCAAAGAGCCACCGGGCCTCGATGATTTCCAGGGCCTTGTTGAACATGGAGGCGGAGTCAATGGTGATTTTCGCGCCCATGTTCCAGGTGGGATGGCCCAGGGCCTGCTCCACCGTGGCGGTTTGAATGCGTTCCTTGTCCCAGGTGCGGAAGGGCCCGCCGGAGGCGGTGAGCAAAATCTGCTCGTACTTGTTCGGCCCGGCCCCCTGCAAGCACTGGAAAATGGCGCTGTGCTCGCTGTCCACGGGCAGCAGCGTGCCGGGCGGACAGGCGTTCATCACCATCTCACCCCCGGCCACCAGGGTTTCCTTGTTGGCCAAGAGCACCCGCTTGCCCGCCTGCCGCGCGGCCATGACGGCTTTCAGCCCCACCATGCCCACCACGGAAGCCAGCACGTCCTGGCCCTCGGCCTCCCGCGCCACTTCCTCCAGTGCCTTGGGGCCGAAGCGGAATTCGCAGAAGGACAGGTCATCCGGGATGGCAACCGGCGCATCCACCCCCGTCAGCGCCGCCAGGCGCGGACGAAGCAAGCGCACCTGCTCAAACAAAAGCGCCGCGTTCTTGTGGGCGGTCAGCGCCGTCACAAAAAAGCGGTCGGGGTGCAGCCCGATCACTTCAATGGCCTGTTTTCCGATGGAACCCGTGCTGCCAAGAATGGCGATGCCGCGCTTTGATTGATGCATAAATTGCTCCTATCCCCCAAACGCTCCGCCGGCCAGATTCAAATACATATAGATGACGACCGAAGCCCAGTACACGCTGTCCAGCCGGTCCATCATACCGCCGTGGCCGGGGATGATGTTGCTGAAATCCTTGATGCCGCAGTGGCGCTTGACGAGGGAAGCGAACAGGTCGCCCATCTGTCCGGCGACGCCGCCGAGCAATCCCAGGATGGGGAAATGCCAGAAGGGCGGGATGGGCATGAAGATGGAGAACACGCCCGCCAGCGCCATGGCCCATACCACGCTGCCGACCAGGCCCGCCACCGCGCCTTCCACGGATTTCTTGGGGCTGACCGCGGGGCACAGTTTGCGCTTCCCAAAGCGGCTGCCGATGAAATAGGCCATGGTATCGCCGATCAGCGGCACGCCGAAGGCCATGAGCAGCAGCAGGGTCTGGTTTCCCTGGCCAGGCGCTTTTTGCAGGCCCAGCATGCACAGGCCGGGCAGCAGCACGCTGACCATCGGCAGGCCGGACACCATGATGTCGTCCAGCTTGGGTTCCTCCCGGAAGATCACGTTCATGGCAATCAGCATGAACGCCCAGCCCACCAGCGGCATCATCAGCGCCACGCTGCCAAAGAAATGGTACAGCGGGATGGACAGAATCAGGCACAGGTAGCAGGGCCACTGCACCGGCTTGTGTCCCGCCTGTACGGTGGCCTTGATCATTTCGTAGAAGGACAGGCAGGTGGTGATCATGCAGGGCACGGCAAACCACAGCCCTCCGCCCCACAGGGCCAGGAACAGGATTGCCGTCAGAGCCAGGCCGGTTATGATTCGCTGAGTCATGTATTTCGTCCTCCAAAGCGCCGGTCACGGCGCCGGAACGCGTCCAGCGCCTCGTGATAGGCGGCCAAGTCAAAGTCAGGCCAGAGCACCGTGGGGAATTCAAACTCCGCGTAGGCGCACTGGTACAGCAGGAAATTGCTCAGGCGCATTTCCCCGCTGGTGCGGATGAGCAAATCCACGTCGGGCTGGCCGGCGGTATACAGTTCGTCCGCCAGGGTGGATTCGGTAATGTCCCCGGGCTGGATTTCGCCCTGCGCGGCCTTTTCCGCCAGGCGCTGCGCGGCGCGCACCAGCTCCGCCCGGCCGCCGTAGTTGATGGCGATGTTCAGGTTCAGGCCAGTGTTGGTTTTCGTGCGCTCCTCGGCGTTGATGAGGGCGGCGCGCTGCTTGTCGGGCATGCCGTCTTTGTCGCCCAGGATGCGGATGCGCACGTTCTTTTCGTCCAGCTCGTCGATCGCGGAGGTAAAGTATTCCAGCAGCAGCCCCATCAGCGCCGCCACCTCCTCGGGGGAGCGCCGCCAGTTTTCCGTGGAGAAGGCGTAAAGGGAAAGGGACTCGATGCCGATGTCGCTGCTTTCCCGGATGATGGCGCGCAGGGTTTCCACGCCCTTGCGGTGGCCCAGGGCGACCTGGATTTTGTGCTGCTTGGCCCAGCGGCCGTTGCCGTCCATGATGATGGCGACGTGGCGGGGGAGGGGACGTTCGCTCATAGTGTTCTCCTTAGGCAATAGGCAATAGGCATTAGGCAATAGGCATTAGGCATTAGGCATTAGGCAATAGGCATTAGGCATTAGGCATTAGGCAATAGGGAACCGGCCAAAAGCCTTCCCCTTGAGGGGAAGGTGTCAGGCGCGGGCCTAACTATGCTCAATGTGCCGGAGATATTTCGCGCCTGACGGATGAGGTGTTCCCCGAAGCGGCAGGGACGAGGCCACCTCATCCGAGCCGCGCGAATGATCTTGATTTCTCTCTCCAATCTTGGTTCCGCGCGGCCCACCTTCCCCTCAAGGGGAAGGCTTTTGTGGAACAGGCGCTTCGGCCCCCCTCAAGGGGAAGGCTTTCCACTGGACTGTTTTCCGGGCGCTTCGGCCCCCCTCAAGGGGAAGGCTTTTGAGGTGTCCCATGACCCAGCGTGTTGATAAACCGCGCGACGATCCATTCATTGTCCCGCACGCCGACAACCCGCAGCGCGCCGTCCTGCCGGGGCTGGCCGCTGCGGACGGGGGCGGCGGTGACGGTGATCTTTGGGCGGGGCGCGTTTTCCGGGAGGGAAGAAAGGGCCGCGTCCAAGGTGCGGCCCAGTACATCGCAGGTCAAACTTCCATGATCTCCTTTTCTTTTTCCGCGGCGACCTTATCCACTTCCTTAATCTGGGCGTCGGTCAGCTTCTGCAGCTCGTCTTCGGCCTTGCGCTGGTCGTCCTCGGTGATCTTGGAGTCCTTCTTGAGCTTTTTGATTTGTTCCATGGCGTCCCGGCGGGTGTTGCGCATGGCGACCTTGGCATCTTCCGCACCCTTGCGAACCACCTTGGTCAGCTCCTTGCGGCGTTCCTCGTTCAGCTCGGGCACCACCAGGCGAATCACCTTGCCGTCGTTGGAGGGGTTCATGCCCAGGTCGCTCTTCTGGATGGCCTTTTCAACGAGGGGAATGGCCTTGGGGTCCCACAGGGAGATGGTCAAAAGCCTCGGTTCGGGGCTGTTGATGTTGCCCATCTGCTTGAGGGGGGTGGCGGTGCCGTAATAGTCCACCACGATGCGGTCCAGAATCTGCGGGTTCGCCCGGCCCGCGCGCAGGGACAGCATATCCCGCTGATAGAAATCCTTGGTTTTGATCATCTTTTCCTTGGCGTTGTCAATTACCGCATGGTACATGGTTCTGCCTCCTGTCATAACGAAATAAATGGTTGATTCTATTTTACTCTGTTTTTGGAAATAAGGCAAGAGGTTTTGTTGAGGGATTAGGGATTAGGCAATAGGCATTAGGCAATAGGCATTAGGTATTAGGCAATAGGCATTAGGCAATAGGCATTAGGCAATAGGCAATAGGCATTAGGAATTTGGAGTGAGTTTCTTTATTAAGGTGTTCAGCATTCTGCCGATCTCGTCGCATAATGCAAGCGCATTGGTGATTTCATTCTCCGAGATAAAATGCAAACGTACACAAATATACAACTGGGTTTCAACCTCATATTTTGAACCTCTGGCAATGTTTAAAAATCTTACATAATCCTTTGAAGCATTGCGCCCGTATCCCTCAGCTATATTCGATGGAATTGATATAGCCGCTCTGCGAAGCTGATCTGATAGCGCATATTGTTCTTGCCTCGGCAAAAGGCTTACAATTCGGTATACTTCTTCCACCAAATCCAATGACTTACTCCAAACAGTTAACTCTTTAAAATCCTGCACAACTACCACCTATCGCTTAATCCCTATTGCCTAATGCCTATTGCCTAATGCCTAATGCCTAATGCCTATTGCCTAATGCCTATTGCCTAATGCCTAATGCCTAATGCCTATTGCCTAATGCCTAATGCCTATTGCCTATTGCCTAATGCCTAATGCCTAATGCCTAATGCCTATTGCCTCAATTTCCTCCCCAGCATCCTTTCCGCCAGTTCGCGGTTTCCTTCCTGCAAAGCGCGGCGGATGGCGGTGCTGGACACGCGCCGGCCGTCGGGCAGGGACACCTGGGGCACGACAGTGAGGCCCACGCCGGCTTCATTGCAGAGGGTTTGCAGCTCCGGAACGCCCCAGGCGCCCATGTAGCCAAAGCGGTGGTCGTCGCCGCAGACCACGTGGCGGGCGTTCAGCTGGCCCAGCACGACCTGGCGGAAAAA
>CADBCX010000145.1 GCA_902793245.1 uncultured Eubacteriales bacterium
TCATCATCCAAATCCTCAGCCACGACCGCCAGCTGGCCGATAGCCAGCAGCATCATGAAACGCAGCAGAAAAGAGATGGCTTTCCGCATGGCGACCTCCTAAACAATCATTGGCAACCAATAGAATAAAAGGGGAAAGAGTACAGAGTGCAGATTGATTTCGTCGATTGATTTGGGATTCCACAGCATGTTCACTATACTATCTGAACTCTGTACTCTCACTGGTCTTTTCTTGGTGAGTGAGAGTGCCCCCAAAGCCGTAAACCGCACGGTCAAAGGCTCCGGATAAACTGTTCCATCCGCTGGAACGCTTCCAGCATCCGGTTCAGGTCGGTGGCGTAGCAGCAGCGGATATGGCCCGCGCCGCTTTGGCCGAAGGCATCGCCCGGCACGCAGACCACCTTATGCTCTTTCAGCAGGCGGGTGCAGAATTCTTCGCTGGTCAGGCCGGTGGACTGCACGGAGGGGAAGCAGTAGAAGGCTCCCCGGGGCTCAAAGCAGGAAAGGCCCATCTTGCGGAACGCGTCCAGCATCACCCGGCGGCGGCGGTTGTAGCTGCGCCGCATAGTAATCACGTCCTCATAGCCGTTTTCCCGGTTCTTTTTCAGGGCCTGCAAGCCGGCGACCTGCGCCTGGCGCGGGGCGCACATGATGGCGTACTGGTGGATTTTGTTCATCTCATAAAGGATTTCTTTCGGCGCACAGGCGTAGCCCAGCCGCCAGCCGGTCATGGCGAAAGCCTTGGAGAAGCCGTTGATCAGTACCGTACGCTCCTTCATGCCGGGCAGGGCGGAGAAAGCGGTTTTCTGTTCGTCCTCGTCGTCGGTATAGGTCAGCTCTGCGTAGATTTCATCGCTGATCACCAGCAGGTCGTGCTTTTCCGCCACCTGGGCGATTTCCTGCATCTGCGCCTTGTTCATCACCGCGCCGGTGGGGTTGTTGGGATAGGGGAAAATGATGGCACGGGTTTTGGGCGTGACCGCCTGCTCGATTTCCTCCGGGGTGATGCGGAATTCGTCCTCCGCTTTCGTCGGCACCGGCACGGGCACGCCGCCCGCAAAGGTGACGCAGGGGGCGTAGCTCACGTACCCGGGGTCGGGCACGATCACTTCGTCGCCGGGCCGCAGGCAGGCGCGCAGGGCCAGGTCGATGGCTTCGCTGGCGCCGACGGTCACCATGATTTCCTGCTCCGGGTCATAGGATGCCTGAAAGTGGTCGGAAAGATACGCCGCGATTTCCCTGCGCAGGGATAATAAGCCCCGGTTGGGGGTGTACTGGGTTTCGCCGTCCAGGATGCTGTCGATGGCGGCGGAACGAATGTGGTAGGGCGTCACGAAATCCGGCTCGCCCACGCCCAGGGAAATGGCGTCCTTCATGGTGCCGGCAATATCAAAGAAACGCCGGATGCCGGAGGGCGGCACCTGGGCCACGGCGGGATTAACAAAACGATTGCTCACGGGGAGACCACCATCCGTTTGTCCGTGGTTTCACCCACGAAGATCACGCCGTCCTGCTTATAGCGCTTGAGGACGAAGCTGGTGGAGGTGCCGGTGACGGACTCCAGGGGGCTGAGCTTTTCGGATACGAACAGGGCCAGCTCCTTTAAGGTGCGGGCTTCCACCAGCACCAGCAGGTCGTAGCTGCCGCTCATGAGGAACACGCTCTTGACTTCATCAAAGCGGTAAATGCGGCCCGCAATGGAATCAAAGCCCATGTCCCGCTGGGGCGTGACCTTGACCTCGATCATGGCCTCCACCCGTTCTTTGTCCGTGCGGTCCCAGTTGATGATGGGGGAATACTGCAAGATGACCCGGTCGCGCTCCAGCTCTTCCACCGCTTCCGCCACTTGGGTCAGCTCGCTGCCGGTCATCACCGCGATGCGCTCCAGCGGCGTGCGGCAATCCTCGGATAAGATTTCCAGAATCTGAGATTTTAATGACTGCATAACAATGATTCTCCTTACATCAATTCATCCGCCAGCCGGATAAACTCCTCGATTTCCTCCACGTACACGTTCAGGGACGCCCGCCAGAAGTCCACGCTGCGCACGTCGATGCCCACGCTGGCCGCCACGTCGGCCACCATGCCGGAGCCGCAGGAGCGCAGCAGTTTGCAGTACTTGGGCACGAAGGACGCGCCTTCCCGCTTGTACTGGGCGAACACGCCCGCGCCGAACAGCTGGCCGAAGGCGTAGGGGAAATTGTAGAAGGCCAGGCCGGGATAGTAGTAGTGGCACTTGCAGGCCCACATGTAGGGGTGGCGCACGTCGGGGTCCAGGCCGTCGCCGTAGCTCTTGTCCTGGGCGTCCAGCATGATTTCCTTGAGCTCATTCACGGACAGGGTATGATCCTTCCGGCGCTCGATCACTTCGGTTTCAAACAGATACCGGCTCAGGATGTCCACGATCACCTGGGTGGTTTCCATCAGGTTGCCTTCCAGCAGGGAGAAGCGCTCCTCCTTGCCCGCCTGCGCCATGGCGGCGTTGGCCAGCAGGGTTTCGTTGAAGATGGAGGCGGTCTCCGCCAGGGGCATGGGCGCCTCGATCATGCAGAAGGGCAGGCCCGCCATACAGCGGTTGTGCCAGGCGTGGCCCAGCTCATGGGCCAGGGTGCTCACGTCGGAGAAGGAGCCGGTGAAGTTGGTCAGCACCCGGCTCTGGTCCAGGGCGTGCAGTTCCGCGCAGAACGCGCCGCCGCCCTTGCCGTCCCGGGGATACACGTCGATCCAGCGGTTTTCAAAGGCGTGGTCGATAAAAGCAGCCATGTCGGGGGTGAACTTGCCCATCTCGGCAATCAGCTTTTCCCGGGCTTCCTCGATGGTGTAGGTCTTGGGGGTAAAGCCCTTGGGCGCGATGGGCGCGAAGAGATCATAGAAGGGCAGGCCGTTCTTGTGGCCGAAGATTTCGCCTTTCTTGCGCAGGTACTTGCGGAAGGCAGGCAGGGCTTCCCGCATGGCGGTCAGCATGGCATCGAGCGTTTCCCGGTCCATGTTGGAGCTGAACAGGGTTTGATCCAGCACGGAATCAAAATGCTCCGCCTCGATCATGGTCAGCGCTTCGCCCTTCACGCCGTTCAGGCAGGCGGCCATGGGGATTTCCATCTTGGCGTAGGAGGCGATTTCGGCCTCATAGGCGTCCTTGCGCACCTGGGGATCGGGGTCGTAGGCCTTGCCCCGGACGGCGGCCAGGGGCAGGGATTCGCCGCGGTAATCCACCATATGGGTGGCGTCCAGCTTATCCCGCAGGGTGGAAAAGGCGCTGCCGCCGGACAGGGACATTTTGAGCAGCCATTCCTCGATGGCGGGGTCGGGCAGGTGGGCGGCGTTTTCCTTGCTGCGGCGCAGGTAGAAGTCCACCTTTTGCAGCTTTTCGCTTCCGGCGATCAGCTGTTCCAGATCCTCCACCCTGCCAATGTAGCGCACCAGCTGGGATTCCAGCAGGGACAGCTGCACGGAGAACATTTCCAGTTTGTCCATCAGCACCTGGGCCTGCTCGTTCTGGGCATTGGTGGCCAGGGTCAGGCTGGCGAATTCGCCCAGGCCGGAGATGAGGCGGGAGATTTCTTCGCTGTGCTCCACGCACGCTTCCAGCATGGCCTTTTCGTCCACATCCGTGCGGGCCATCTGCTTTTTGGCTTCTTCGCACAGCGCTTTCAGCCGGTCAAAATCCTGTTCGATCCTGGGGTCGTTAAAGTCTTTGTAAAGAACCGTCAAATCCCATGTCCAGTCCATCGTCATGCCTCCTTACTGCTCATCCTGAATCTCAATCAGCCGATTGGTGCGAACCGCTTTCAGGCAGGTTTCCCTGCTCTCCTCAAAATGATGGTGGAACAGGGCTTTCAGATTTTCCAAATCCCGTTTTTCCAGCAAATCCACCATTTCGTGATGCTCCTGGTGGGCGTTGTTGCGACGCACGACGGAGGCGATGGTGGTGGCCTGGAAGCGTTTGATATATTCTTCCTGGCTGTCGATTACCCGCAGGATGCGGATCTTGTCGGAAATATGCTCCATGGTGCCGTGGAACAGCCGGTTGCTGATGGCCAGGGCGTCGGCGTCGGCGCGCTCGTATTCCTCGTCCATCTGTTTCAGGATATCCCGCAGCTCCCGGATTTTTTCGTCGGTCACGTTTTCCACGATGGAGGGCAGAATCAGCATCATCATGGCGTTGCGGATGGTGAAAATCTCATCGATATCCTCGATGGTAAAGGCCCGCACCACCACGCCGCGATGCAGCACGTATTCCACCAGCCCGTCCCGCTCCAGACGGCGCAGGGCTTCCCGCAGGGGCGTGCGGCTGATGTGCAGCTGCTCCGCGTAAATCGTTTCCACAATGCGGGAACCGGCGGGAATCTGGCCGGTGATAATGGCATGCTTCAGCTGCTCATAAGCAATATCCCGGATGGGTCGGCTTTCCAGGCTGGTGTCAAAAGACTGAAAAGACACAAAAATTCCTCCTTGACGCTTGGATTGTATACAAGAAATATAATACAATTTTTATACAATCATGTCAAGGCTTATGATATGCTTTCCACTAAATTTCCATTTTTTGCACACAATTGCAGGAAAAACAGAGAAAACAAAAGAAATATTTCACAGCGGATCAACACGGAGGAAGAAGGCGTGGCATGAAGGCGAGAGCGCTGATCGAAAAACTGAAGAACGGTTTGGCCGAGCTGTTCTTTCCCCATGCGGCCTGCTGCCTGTGCTGCGGCGACCCCAGGCGGGCGGATGTTTCGGACTGCCTTTGCGCCGCCTGCCGGGAAAAGCTCAGGCTGCAGCGCGTGCCGCCAGAAGCGTGCGAGCGTTGCCTGTCGCCGGTGAAACGGGGGAAACCCTGCGCTTTCTGCCGCTCGCCGCTGATGAAGCCGATTCATAAAGTGTATGCCCCCTATCGCTACGGGGCGGAGGCGCGGCAGCTGATTCACCAGATGAAATTCAATCACTGCGGGGAAGCCGTGCCTGTGCTGGGCAAGGCCATGGCCGACGCGCTGGCGGACAGGGATTTTGACTGTATCACCCCTGTACCGCTGCATCCGCGCCGCCTGCGGATGCGGGGATACAACCAATCGCTGCTCCTGTGCCGGGAGCTTTCCGCGCGGACGGGCATCCCGGTGGTGGAGCTGCTGAAAAGGGATAAGTATCACAGGCCGCAAAGCCTGACGCCCCAGTCGCTTCGGCAAAGGAACGTGGCGGGCGCGTTTTCCTGCGTCAAGAATGCGGAGGGGCTGCGCGTGCTGCTGGTGGACGACGTGCGCACAACGGGGAGCACAGCATGTTCCTGCGCCAAAGCCCTGATGGACGCCGGGGCGGAGAGCGTTTCCCTCTGCGTCGCGGCGGTGGTGTACAAAAAACAGTGAGGAGTTGGGAGTGAGAAGTTTTATCCAGACGACCAATGATGCGCAGACATGGTTTCCCGCTTCAAAGCATGATCATCCTATTTGATCAGCATGGCGATTCTTCCTTTTTATATTATTCTTTTACTTTGTTTTCTTTAAACAGACGCATCATTTCATTGGTCAGGCTGTAATCGTTGGGCTGCAGTACGATGTCTTCCCGCCGCACCCATTCGGCGTATTTGAGCTCGGACGCGTCCATGCGGATCGTATCATCCCCGTCCACCTGGCAGAAAAAGCCCGCCAGGATATCCGCCGCCACGCCCCAGGGCTGGGACTTGTAATACCGGATGTTTTTGACTCGCAGCCCCACTTCCTCCATCACTTCCCGTTCCACGGTCTGCTCCAGGGTTTCCCCGAATTCCGTGAATCCCGCCACCAGCGCGTTATGGGCAAAGCCCGTTCTGTATTTCGTCAGCAGCAGTTTTTCGCCGTTTGTCACGCCGATGATCACGGCGGGGTTGATGCGGGGATAGATTTTGTTCCCGCAGGCGGGGCAGTACATGGCGCGCTCCGCCGTATCCTGCTCCGTTCTTCCGCCGCAGCAGCCGCAGTACCGGCTGGCGCCGTACCATTTCCACAGGTGAAAGGCGCTGTACGCGGCGAAGATTTCCGTATTTTTCGCCAGCGGCAGTCTGCGGATGGCCCGCATGTCCTTGAAGACATATCCGTCCGGAACGGGCGCATCGTCGGGCACCAGAAAAAATTCCCGGTCGTCGACGCGGTACAAATAAACCGCCTCCGTATCTGCCGGAAACTCGGCATAAGAGGGGAATACAAGCGCCCGCCGGGTCTTATCGTAGGAAAGCAGCAGGGCTTTTTCCCGGAAACACATGACCGCGCTTTGCCGCGACGGCTCCCCGCGCTCAAATCGGTTGATCAATCTGGAGGGCGCAATATCCTGGATCATGGCGTTTTCTCCCGTGTTTCGTTTTTCAGCCCTTTGGTATGCGGGCCGCTTCGTCATCATAATGCATTTTCGGCGTTTTATCAAGGACGGAGAAGCGCGGATCACTGTCTTTCCGCTGTTTTTTGCGCAAGCCTGCCGCCGCCATGGCAAAACGCGGAGAATGAAAAAATGGGTGGACTTTGCCCGCGGGCTATGGTATGATACAAACAGGGCAAAAAGCCCCTGTTTGCGCTGCTTTCGCGGGGTTCACGGAGCGCGCGGAAAACTGAAGCAATGCCGCAAGGCGCTGCAAGAGAGGAACAGAAGCAAGCATGATACGGAAAAACCAGGCATTTTTCAACAGGCTGAACCAGGCGCTGGACATTCTGCTGGTCATCGCCTGCTATGCCTTTTCGTCCTGGTTCTGGCTAGTGGTAAGGAACAAGGACTTTGTGAATATGGCTACGGTCAGCGGCAGAACCCTGCTGACCTCTTTTGCCTATTCCCTGGCGCTATCCCTGTTTTTCAGGTCGGTTGGTTTTTACAGCGGCACGCGCAAAAGGAAGATCGGCTGGAAGGTGAGGATGATCCTGATCGGAACCACCGCCATCCTCCTCGTCAGTTCTTTCCTGCTGTACCTGCTGCGCCTGCAGGATTTCTCCCGCGGCGTGCTGTTTATCTTTTACGGCACAACTGCCGCTTCCCTGTGCCTGAAATACTTCGCCATGATGCTCGTGATGCAGCGGCTGCGGGCAAGGGGCTACAACATCAAACAGGAAATCGTGGTCGGCACGGGCGCGCTGGCGACGCAGTATGCGGAGGACGTGCTGAATGAGCAGACCCTCGGCATCCGCATCCTGGGCTATGTGGGCGAAGCGCGCAAAGGAACGAAGCATTGCCTGGGCGGCTTTGACGAACTGGATCGGGTGCTGGCCAATCGGGAAATCGACGAAGTGGTAATCGCCCTGGAGCCGGAGGAATACTCCCGCATCCGCGACCTGATCGGAGTATGCGAGAAGAACGGCGTAAAATACTATGTGATTCCATTTTATAACGACGTTATTCCGGCGAACCCGGTGATTGAAAACGTGGGCCGCAGCAAGCTGATCAACATGCGGGCCAACCGGCTGGAAAGCGTGGTCTGGGTGACGCTGAAACGCG
>CADBCX010000146.1 GCA_902793245.1 uncultured Eubacteriales bacterium
TGCTGCCCTTACAACTGGCCAAGCACGTTCTGTCAAGGTCGGCGGTGGTTAGAGCAATTTTCTTCGTTTTCCCTCTTGACAAACATTAGCAAGATTTGTCGATCTTTTTGAAAGCTGCCGGTAAGCAACGCTTTTTTCTTTCCCGCCGCCTTCAGTTCATCCGTTTTACGTCGTCAAAGGCTCCGCGCGTCATGGTGTTCGCCCCTTTGCGGCTCATCAGGCAAATGCCCTATGGTTTGCTTTTATGACGCTTGATGGCATGGATGATCTGCAGGCCGTCTGTTTCCATTCCTTTTATTTCCCCGTGGAAATAGTGCGTGGGGAGTAAGGCCAGAATCAGAATGAACAAATTGATGAAAAGAGCGCTGTTGAGAAAGAATTCCATCGCACCGGAAGCGATCACTTCTGACTGCAAGGATATGCCATTGATTTTTACCGGCAGCAGTACGGCAGCCAAGATCAGCGATACAGCCGGCCCGCCCGAAAGCGTTGCGATCAGTTTGGCGGTTGTATCGATCCTATTCTTCTCTGACGGCATAAAACAGCCGTCAAATGGGAACAGCTTCACAGTCAGCTGCTTGGTATTCAGCAGCTTCTTCCCAGATCCGGCCCTGATATGCCAATGCCTGTCTCCCGTCGCAATCATATAACCGAGCGCATGGCCGGCTTCATGCAAAAAAGTTAAAAGGAAGGCTATCACCCACAGGGCGCAAACGGACAGGGCTAATTCAATGATTATTGCGATGGTCTTTGGCATGAAATCACCTCCAATGCCTCTCGATTTGCCGGTATCTATGAAAACCGGCATCCGTCACAGCGCGTTTTTCGGGCAGTTCTTTACGCATTCCATACAAAGGATACACTCCGTTCCGTTCTTCCTGCTGCGGGAATTGTCGGTGACATCCACATCCATAGGGCATACGCGTTTGCACTTTCCGCAGTCGATGCATTTGTCTTTTTTGCATTGGACGCGGATCAGCGAGAAATAACTCATGGGCTTGAGGAAAACGGTGATCGGACAGATATATTTGCAGAAGGCCCGGTTGTCTTTGAGTGCGAATGCAAGCGCTATCCCAATTCCGTAATAGGCGATATTCCCCGCGATGAATGCCCAGAACATGATTCTTTCGATATGGCCGGCTTTTGCAAGAAACAGCGCCGACACAAAGACCAGCGACACGGCAAAGGTAATATATCGAATCCATCCGATTTTCTTTCTTGGCTGCGCCGGAACCTTGTATGGAAGAAAATCAAGGATCATCGCCGTCCAGCAGGCGTATCCGCACCAGCCCCGCCCGAAAATCAAGGGCCCGAATATCTTTGCAACGGCATAATGGATGGTTGCCGCCTCAAACACGCCCGTAAAGAGATAGTACCAGAATCCTTCGATCTGCATGTTTTCATGGCAGATCAAGCCGAGATAAACCAGCATATACAAGCCGACAAGCAACTGGACAACGCGCCTGGCATGTTTGTATTTCCTGATGAACAGGAAGAGGCCCAAAGAGATGGAGAATCCGATATAGCTGAAATTGAGCAGGTAAAACAGGTTGTTTTTCGTCAACCATAAGGTCACGGCGACCGTTTCAAAAACGATCAGAAAAATGATCGGATGCAAATACTTCCTGATATGTTTCATCTTTTTCCATCCTTCGGATTCCGATTTTCCAAGCCCATCCTTTTTTCAGAATCGCGTACTGTACACATCCTCCGCGCCGCTTTCCGGAAACGGACGAAGAATCAGCCGTTCAGCTTCTATCGCCATGGCAGCGCCTCCGACAGTCTCAGGCTTCACATCCATTATATCATCTCTTGGAGCTTGGGACAAGTCGCCATTCATCCCATAACGGAACGGTGCCTTGCGAACATTTTTATTCCGGTTATTGCGTCACAATGCGGTAATATGGTATAATGAATTATCCTGTTTGCAGCAAAAATCTTCCGCCGGGCTCCCGTACCCTTCCGTCACTGCGGCATCACAGCGCGCCTGCCGCGATACAAGAGCGCTGCTTGTTTCCCGAACCGGCTCCGAAGCCGTCGCAGCTCCCGCGGAGGATAAATGATGAACGCATAGCGCCGGCATGCAGACGGCGCGGTCTTGCAGAAGCTGTCCTTATGGGGGATAAAAAGATATGAAAAAGAAAGCCATGAAATCCCTGTCCGTTCGATTGCCGCTGCTGTTTGTGTCCAGCTTTTTCATGATCATGGCTGTCACCATTCCGTTGGTCTATCTCCGTTTCAATCACCGGATGATCGATCAGTACACGCGGATGGCCAAGGGCGTTACCCAGCTGATGGTCAACGCTTTTGACGGGGATAAGGTGGAGGAATACATCGCGCATAACTATGACCTGCCGGAGTATGCGGAAACGGTGGAGTATTTTTACACGCTGCGCGACAATTATCCGGACATTCTATACATGTACGTCTACCGTTTTGAAGAAGACGGCGGGCATGAACGCCCACTTATCCAAGCCTGTGGATATTGAACTGCTGAAAAAAACGCTGGGGGAAACGGTATTGAAACCCGCCTGATAACAGGCTCCAATTCTTCTCCGAAAGGAAAGCGATGATCAATGACAGAATGGACTGCCGCCCGTGACCGCCTGATTGCCGCCGTAACCGCCCTGGGCTTTCCGCCTGAGTTTGGCGAGGTCATGGCGAGGCAGTTAGGGAGCCCGAAAGCGATCAATCGCATGACATCCTATGTCTGCCAGGCAAAGCCGCGGACGGAAGAAATGCTGGTCGATGAAATGCTGGCCATATGCGCGGAAATCGACACATGGAAAGCAAAGAAGGCCAGCGAGGAAGCGCAGGCAAAGTATAACGCTCATTTGTTCAAAAGACGATGAAGGGGAGCCGTGAAATGTAGAGAAATTATGGGCGGACAGCCTTGTTTTTTGCTGACATCCTGCATGGAATACATTAATCATTTCCTCTCGAAAAGGATTGACGTAGAGTGAACTTGAAGGATAAAAATAATCATACAGAATTTGATTGTTCACACAACCGATCAGGGGAGAAACCCACGATGCAAGAGGATTCCGCAGCATTCCTGGTGAAATAAGGAGGGCTTTGTTCTATGTTATTGGGAGGAACCGTGGCCGGGCGTTACGGCACCCCGGCGGAATGGGAACAGCTCTTGGCGGCGTCTCATTTCAAGGCCGTGACCGCGCCGTTTACCTGCCGCACGCCGAAGGAAGAAATCGCCGCCTACTGCGCCGCCGCGAAGCGCCAGGGCGCTGTAATCGCGGAAGCCGGCGTATGGAAGAACCTCTTTGACCCCGACCCCGCCGCTGCCGCCGCCGCGCTGGACTATGCCAAAGGCCAGCTGGCCTTGGCGGATGAATGGGACATTCCCTGCTGCGTCAATATCGTGGGCACGCAGAGCGCCGCGGGCTGGGACGCCGCGGACAAAAGCAATTTTACCCCGGAAACCTATGAAAAGATCATTACCTGCATCCGGGACATCATCGACAGCGTGAAGCCCGACCGGGCGTTTTACTGCGTCGAGCCCATGCCCTGGATGGTGCCGGACAGCCCGGAGGCTTATCTCCGGCTCATCCGGGATGTGGACAGGAAGCAGTTCGGGGCCCACATGGATTTTGTGAACATGATCAACTGCCCCCGGCGCTATCTGGACGCGGAGGGCTTCATTGACGAATGCTTCCGCACGCTGGCCCCGTACATCAAAAGCACCCATTTGAAGGACACCCGGATGCACCCGACCCGCCTGACTGCTGTTTTGGAGGAATGCAGTCCGGGGGAAGGCGCATTGGACTTTGCGACCGTACTGACCATCATGAACCGCTACCTGTCCGCCGATGCGCCGGTGCTGCTTGAACACATGCAGACCTTTGAGGAATATGAAAAAGCCTATGCGTATGTGGCGGCGCAGGCGGAGAAAGCCGGCATTCCGGTATAAAAAGGAGTTTGCGTATGCTTTCCTATGTGATCGTCGGTTCCGGGTACCGGGCTGAATACTACGGCAGGATTGCCGCCGCGTATCCCGACTTGTTCCGTGCGCTGTACCTTTGCCGGTCGGAGGAAAAGGTGCGGCTGATGACCCGGCGCACCGGGGCCGCCGCTACCATGTCCATTGAAGAATGCCTCGCTTTCCGGCCCGATTTCATCGTGGACGCCGTGGATCGGGGCCACGTAGCGGACGTGGCGGAAGAATGGATCGCACGCGGGTTTCCCGTGATGACGGAAACGCCCGTGGGCGATACGTTGGAAAAGCTGAACCGCCTCTGGGCGCTGGGCCAGACCGGGGCGAAAATCGTCTGCTGCGAGCAGTATCACCGGTATCCCATCTTAGCGGCGGGGCTGAACGCCGTTGAAACGGGCCTGCTTGGAACGCCTTCCTCTCTGTATATTTCGCTGCTCCACGATTACCACGCGGCCAGCCTCATCCGAAAAGCGCTGCAAATCCAGGTCGGCGAACCCTATACCCTGCATGGCGTTCGCCTTGCCAACGAAGCGGCGGAGACCGATTCCCGGTACGGGGCGATCACGGACGGGCGCATCACCACCGCACAGCGGGATATGATGCACATTTCCTTCGCCTCCGGGAAAGAAGCGATGTATGATTTCTGCCCCATCCAGTACCGCTCCTTCATCCGTTCCCGGCATCTCACGGTGCGGGGAACAAAGGGCGAATGGAGCGACACCCAGCTTCTTTATCTGGACGAAGAAAACCAGCCCCGACGACGCGCCTTGCTGCCAACCGTTCCCAAGCCCTATGCCTGCCTGGACACCCAGCTTTTGCGGGACAAGCGCCGGAACTGGACGGCGGAGCTGGCGCCGGACACGGTGCAGGATGAATTTGCCATCGCCTCGCTGCTGCTGGACATGGGCGCGTATCTGAACGGCGGGCCGTCGCCCTATCCATTGGAGGACGCCTTGGAGGACGCTTATTTCTGGCTGCTGGTACAGAAAGCAGCGGCGCATCCCTGGCAGGAAATTGCTTCCCAAAGGATGCCCTGGCATCCGTGATTCATGAACCAGCGAGGGGGAGACGCGCCCTGCCCACGCAGCGGTCAGCGTTCGCTTTCAGGGTATCTTGAATGTCGCCACCGATCGGAAAGTCAGCTTTTGCAGCCGGGTCGGACTTCTGGGATAAGAAGAATACGTCGCGTATGATTGGCTTGATCATTCCTTCACGCCCACACCTGAAGCGGCTGCCCGCCGTGTCTTTTCAGGCATCCGGCGATCCCATTGATCCAGCTTTTACAGTGATCCAGAATGACGGAATCGGACGTGATGACGTTTTCTTTTCCGAAAAGCGCCCGGTCAACGTCCCGCTGGATTCGGATGTCCAGCGCGAAAGCGTACCTTTCGCCAACATCGGCAATCAGCGCTTTCAGCCGCCCGGAGTTGGAAACCGGTTCGTCCAACAGAATGTTCGCGGATTTTATGCCCCGTTCCTCCAGAACATCAAGCAACAGCCTGACCGCGTCGCTTGTCTCCGGGATAATCCGATATGTCCCGCGCAGCGCCGCCAGGTCGCGGATCGCGCCGTCCATGCAGAAAAACAGAAGCGAATCGCTGAGCATGACTTCCAGCGTGATAATCGTGTTGAAACCGTCGATCCAGACTTCTTCTCCCGACGTTTTCTCTTTCGCCTTCCGTTCTTCCGCCTGTTCCTTCGTGGCAAGGCTGCGCATGATGGCGAGCCGCTGCCGCTCGGAGAGCAGAAAATGATTTCCCACAAAGGTGGAGGCCTGTTTCAGATCATAGCCCTCATTGATAAGGTAACTGACGTGGCGCGAGGCTGTTCGCAGCGTTTCAAGAGCAGAGAGCGAAAAGTTCCTGTCATCCTCCGGCACATATCCGCGCTTCGCGTTCATCCTTCGGTCACTCCCTTTTCAAATACTCCCTCACCCGGAATAAAGAAGCTGTTGGTATTTCCGTATTTCAGTTTTATGGTTTCCACACGAAAAAACTTCCCCGGATACCAGCGTTTTCATCATGCCGGGCAGTTCTTCAACCCTGCCCATGGACGCTATTCCGTCCTGAATCCCCGCTCCTCTATCACAGGAACGATCTCCACATCCATGTTGGTAATTTCCACATACCGCCCGGCAGCGATGGCGGCCATCACAGCGTCTATCGACTCCGGCTCCCCTTGAATCTCCATCACCACCGAACCGTCCCATGCATTCCGGCACCAGCCGGTGCAGTTGTGGAGGGAAGCGGCGTGTCGAGCCCGCCAACGGAAGCCGACGCCCTGGATGGAGCCTGTAAAAATGATGTGCTTGCGGATCATTGGATGCTCAACCAGCGCAACACTGATCATGTCAATTTGTCCCCTTTCACCATCTGCGCTTATATCATATCAGGAAAATGAGGTTTGGACAAGACAGAAAGATATTTCCAACCGTGCATTCTTGCCTGCGCTGGAATTGTTTTTGATTTTGTAGTATAATCATTCACTGAAAATACATGCAGATTTACGGAAGCATATGGAGGATTCATGACATGATTCGAGCCATCTTAACCATGGATGACATTCCATCAAACAACACCCCGGCAATCGTCGATTATCTGAATGAAAAGGGAATCCAAGCGATCATGTTTGCTGTAGGCCGGAAACTGGAACAGCATCCGGAACAGGCAAAATACGCCTTGCAGCACGGGATGATTGTGGGGAACCACAGCTATTCTCATCCTGCCTTTTCAAACCTGTCCATGGAGGAAAGCGCAAAAGAAATCGAAGCCTGCGAAGAATTGCTCGATCAGCTTTATCAGTCCGCCGGGGTGAAGCGCGATTTCAGGCCGTTCCGTTTTCCTTTCGGCGATAAGGGCGGCAAAAACAAAGCGGCGCTTCAGCGGAATCTTGCTGAAAAGAAATTCAGCAAAGTAAAGGATACGCAGATTTCCTTCGCCTGGTGGAAAGAAGACGGGCTGGATCGGGATATCGACACATTTTGGACGTTTGATTTCGCGGAATACAGGATTCGGCCCGACAGCGGATTCACGAAAGAAGATGTATGGAAAAGAATTCATGATCGAAACCCAGTTTCCGGCGGGGCTTTGCTTTCGGAAAACAGCAGCCATATTCTGCTCATGCATGCGCATGACGAAACAGAAGAAATGGTGCCGGGGTATTGCCGCCTGTTTATCGATCATCTGCTTGCGAGTGGGGTGACATTCGATCAGCCTGAAATGATCGCGTTTCCATCGGAAAACAAACGCCGGACATGACCGCGGAGAGAATTGCGGCGTATATCCAATATTGCAAAGAAACACGTTCAGGAAGCCAGTACGCTTTGGCCAAGAATAAATGAAGAATAAACTTCCTAAATTCTCATGATTTTCTCATCTTTTTTCCCCTGTTGTTTTCATTTTCCTGGGTTATTCTATCATCGTTCCAAGGGAACAGAAAACAAAGAAACCGGCGGCGACGCCAAGGAGGAAATA
>CADBCX010000147.1 GCA_902793245.1 uncultured Eubacteriales bacterium
CTACAAGTCTGACGATCCGATCAGCACCAGGAATATCCTTCCCGAAACTTACACTTTTACGCCGGCTAAGTCGCTGAAAGCCGACGAGATCGGAAACAGGGCGGATGCCACCGAATATTTTGCGCTCAAGGATCAGAAGGAAAATGGGGACAGGCTGCTGGATATTTTGGAGCAGGAGATCCGCGCGCTGCTGCACGCCGAAACCCTGAACGATTCCGATCGGGCGGATGATTTTCCCCCCGCCTGGCAAAGCGCGCCCCCGGCTTCCCTTCGCAGAATCCTGGAAGCTATTTTGACCGCCCGCCAGTGGAAAAACGCCAACGTGGGCTGGGCGGCTTTATCGGAAGGACTTATGCAGACCATATCGGAGGAAACGAAAACATGGCAAGTGTGATCGGCGTTCGGTTCAAGAACGCGGGCAAGCTCTATTATTTCGATCCCGGCGTTTTCTGGCCCACAGCCGGGGACGCGGTGATCGTGGAAACGGTGCGCGGCATCGAGTACGGCGAAGTGGTGACGGGCGTAAAGGAGGTCAGCGACGAGCTGATCACGCCGCCGCTGAAAAAGGTCATCCGCATCGCCACCGCCGAGGACGCCCAGCATGACGCGGAAAACCGCGCCAAGGAAAAGGACGCCCTGGCCCTGTGTCAGAAGAAGGTGCAGGAGCATAAGCTCCAGATGAAGCTGGTGGGCTGCGAGTACACCTTCGACAACAGCAAGATCCTGTTCTATTTCACGTCCGACAAGCGGGTGGATTTCCGCGCGTTAGTGAAGGATTTGGCCGCGGCGTTCCATACCCGCATCGAGCTGCGGCAGATCGGCGTGCGGGACGAAGCCAAGATGATGGGCGGCCTGGGCATGTGCGGCAGGCCGGTGTGCTGCGCCCAGTTTTTGGGCGATTTCCAGCCCGTGTCCATCAAGATGGCGAAGGAGCAGAACCTGTCCCTGAACCCGACGAAGATTTCCGGCATCTGCGGGCGGCTCATGTGCTGCCTGAAATATGAGGAGGACCACTACGAGGCCACCCGCAAACGCATGCCCCGGGTGGGCCGGGAAGTGATCACGCCGGACGGCACGGGAACCGTGGTGGACCTGAACATCCTCAAGGAAACCGTGCGCGTTCGCATCCCCAAGGGCGACGGCACGGAACAGAAGGATTACCCGCTGGAAGAAGTGCAGCGGGTGCAGGCCGCCCGTCCGGCGAAAAAGCAGCGGACGGAAGAAACGGACGAGGACGCGACTGTGCCTGACGAAGAATCCGTGGAGGAGTACGCCGGGGAAGAAGGGCTGACGCCCGACGAGGCTTTGGCCGAAATCGAGGAATTTGCCGAAGAAGACCTGGCTGAAGATGATTTGGCCGAGGCCGTATCAGAGGACAAAGCGGAAGGGGAAACGGCGGAAAACAATGAAAAGTAAAAACTGGCTTTTGCGGATTCTTCCCTGCGTGGCGGCGCTGGCGCTGGCGGCGCTGCTGTCTCTGAGCCCGGCGCTGGCGGATGAAATGCCGGTGCCGCGTTCTTTTGATACCCTTTGCTCGCCCGCGAAGGGAGCGCGCTTCCTGACGGTGTACAGCAAGCCCAAAACCTCGTCGGAAAAGCTGATGACGCTGGAAGAAGGGCAAACCCTGACCGTTCTGGGGGACACCGGATCGTTTTATCTGGTGGACGCGGACGGCAGGACAGGCTATGTGCCGCATGAGAAGGCAAAGCTCAGCGGGGCGCCGAGCGCCGATGAAATCGAAGAAGCCATTGACCCTGCCGCCGCGATTGTGGATCCGATCCCGTTCCGCAAAGACCTTTACCTGGAACTCAACGGGCCGATCCACGCCGACAGAAAGCTGGACACGGTGTATGCGTACGTCTGGGATGAACGGACATACGAGGTGGAAGCAAGCTATATCCTGGCCCTGGACAAGCCCACCGACACCATCAGCGCGGCGAAGCTGAAAAAAGCCCTGAACCTGACCAATATAAAGGGCGGCAGAAAAACATTTGTCGTTCAGGGCAGCGCGGAGGGAAAACGGGTGGTGCTGTTCCGTTCGCCGGTGTACGCCTCTTTTTTCCACACCGGAAATTTCAGCGAACCCGTCAACGTGACGGATCTGTGCGGGATGCCAAACGCCCTGCGGGATACCAAACTGAGCACCACCTGGATTCAGTCGCCGTCGCGGCAGTCGGTTACGGTGGATATTTCCCCGGCCGCCCAGGCTGTTCTGCTCACCATGGAGTGGTACAGCCTGCCTGATTCCTACACCGCCCAGCTCTTTGACGCCGCTGGGGCCGTGATCTCCACCGAAGAGCATACCACGGTGTTTTATAACGACTGGGTGGCGCTGACTCCCGAGACCTGCCGCGTGATGATCACGCCGGTGGGAACGGAAGTGAAGCTGTCCACCGTGCGGGTGTACGCGGACAACTACTCCCGCCATGCGGTGCAGACCTGGCAGCCGACCCAGGAAAAGCTGGACCTGCTGCTGGTATCCACCCACCAGGACGATGAAGTGCTGTTTCTTGGCGGTTCTCTGCCGGACTATGCCGCCCGCGGCGCGAAGGTGAACGTGCTCTATGCCACGGAGGGCGACCGCATGCGGATGCGCGAAGCCCTGGAAGGCATGTGGACGGCAGGCGCAAGGCATTACCCCATCGTGCTGGGCCTGCCGGATGAGTTCACCATGAGCGAAACCCAGGCGGAATCCCGCTGGGAAAAATATGACCCGCAAAGGCTGCTGGTGCGGGCCTTCCGGCAATACAAGCCCGAGGTGATCGTCACCCAGGACCTGAACGGCGAATATGGCCATGGCCAGCACAAGGCGACGGTGAAAATGACGATCAAAGGCGTGGAGCTGGCGGCAGACCCTGCCTACGATCCCGAGTCCGTCCAAATGTACGGCACCTGGCAGGTGAAAAAGCTGTATCTCCATTGCTATCAGGAAAACCAGGTGGTGATGGACTGGAATCGTCCCCTGGACGAAACCGGCGTCATCACGCCCATCTTCCTCACCAAGGAAGCCTATGACAAGCACCGCACCCAGCAGGGCTCCTTCAGCATTCAAAAATCCGACAGGGAATACGACAATTCCCGCTTTGGCCTGTATTTTACGGCGGTGGGCCCGGATGAAAAGAAAAATGATTTCCTGGAGCACATTGACTGGCAAAGCGAAAGGAATTGAAGATGAAAAGAAACTGGATCGCATGGATCAGCCTTCTGTGCGCGCTGATGCTCGCCTGCCCCGCGCTGGCGGAGGGCGGAGAAGCCTGGCAGTGCCTGAACTGCTGGGCGGAGAATGACGGAAATTATTGCGGCGAATGCGGGTTCGCGCGCGGCAGCTGGCAATGCCATGGCTGCGGCAAGATCAACGAAACAAAATTCTGCACCAACTGCGGCAAGCCCCGGCTCGTATCCATATATGAAACAGGCATGGACAGCTATGTACAGGGGCGGTTTGCCGAAGCCCTGCCCGCCGTGCGCTATGCGGCGGAGGAAGGCCACGGCGGCGCGCTGTTCGTCCTGGGCGAATACTGCGCAAAAGGACTGGGCGGGGAACCGGTGAACCTGGATCGGGCGGCGGAATGCTACCTGCAATCCGCTGATTCCGGCAACGCCTCCGCCTGCTGGATGATTGCCCATTATTATCAAAACGGCGTGTCAGTGGAGCAGGATGACGAAAAGGCGCTCGCTTACTTTGAGAAAGCCGCCGAGGCGGGCTATGCCTGGGCGTATGCGAACGCTGCCCGGTATTATGCGCGGACCGACGAAAAGAAGGCGCTGGAATACGATCGGAAAGCCGCGGAAGCGGACTGCCCGGACGCCCTGTATCGGCTGGGCCTGGCGTATGAAAAAGGCGCTTTGACAGAGCAAAGCGACGAAAAAGCCCTGTCGTATTTTGAACAGGCCGCCGCCCTGGGCCATGGCCAGGCCAGCGCCAAAGCGGGTTATTACTACGGCACGGGCAAGGGCGCTGCGCAGGACGACGAAAAGGCGCTGGGCTACTACCGCAAAGCGGCTGAAAAAGCCGTGGACTGGGCGTATTACAACCTGGGCCTGTATCATGAAACGGGCCGGGGCGTGGAGCAGAGCGACGAAGAAGCCCTGAAAAATTACCGCGTCGCCGCCCGCCTGGGGAACGCGGAGGCGGTGGCGAAGGTCGGCCTGGCGTATGCCAACGGAAAGGGCGTGGAGCGGGACGATCAGGCCGCGCTGGCCTGTTATGAGCAGGCTGCCGAAGCGGGCGTTGCCTGGGCGAATTACAACCTGGCTGTTTTCTATGAGCAGGGCCGGGGGACATCCCCCAATTTCATCAAAGCCCTGGGCTGCTACCGCCAGGCGGCGGAGGGCGGCGTTGCCGAAGCTTATTACCGGCTGGCGAAGCTGGATGAAGCGGGGCAGGGCGTTCGGCAGGATGACCGCAGCGCTCTGGAAAACTACCGCCAGGCCGCGAAGCTGGGCCATGCCCCGGCGAGCTATGAAGCCGGAAGGTACTGCGAAAACGGCATCGGCGAAGCGGCAGACCTGGAACAGGCGCTTTCGTACTATTCCCAGGCTGCGGAAGCCGGCATCCCTGACGCGTACACCGGGCTTGGCCGGGTGTATCTCCTGCTGGGCGATGCTGAAAAATCCGCCGAAGCGTTTCAAAAAGCGGCGGATGCGGGCAGCATGGAAGCCCATGAACGCCTGGGCATGCTGCTGCTGGACCGGGATTCCGGCTTCCGGGACGTGGACGCGGCGGAAAAGCATCTGCAAATCGCCGCGGGCATGGGCAGCCTGAACGCCGTGAGCGCGCTGGGCGAAATGTACATGGATGCGTCCGATGGAAAAAAGAACGAAGAATGGGCGGAAGCCTTCCTGACGGTCGCCGTCCATCAGGGCAATACAGCCGCGGCGGTCTGCCTGGGCGACCTGTACGCGAATCCTGACAGCACCCTGCTGGATGTGCGCAAGGCCGCGACGTATTACGAACAGGCGGTGGAAAATAATAACGATCTCAAGGCCATGCGCTGCCTGGGCGATTTGTACAGCGACGCGGACAGCGGCATGCTGAACCTGAAAAAGGCCGCCGATTTCTACGAGCGCGCCGCCGGGCTGGGGGATCTGGACGCCATGAAACGCCTGGCCGATCTGTACTGGAACTGTCCCGCCATCCGGGATACGGAGGCGGCTGTGGCCTGGTATCAGAAGGCTGCGGATATGGGCGACGCGGAAGCGCATCTGAAGCTCGGCAGGCTGTACCAGTACGGCGACAACGTGGTCCAGAACGCCGCCGAAGCCCTGGAGCATTTCACCAAAGCGGCGGAGCTTGGCAATGCCGAGGCCGCCAAACGGGCGGGCGACCTGTGCAGCTACGATCATTACGGCATGATGGACCTGCCCCGGGCTGTCGCGTTTTACGAGCAGGCGGCGGGCAAAAGCCAGGTGAACGCCATCCAGCGCCTGGGCGACCTGTACAGCTACGAGGGCTACGGGATGCTGGATCTGCAAAAGGCCGTGTCCTATTACGAGCAGGCCGCGGCGCTGCGGGACGTGGAATCCATGAAACGCCTGGGCGGGCTGTATGACTACTTCGATGAGATGCGCGACCCGGCCCTGTCCGTTGCCTGGTACAAAAAGGCCGCCGACGCCGGTGACGCCGCTTCTATGCTGATCATGGGCGATGCCTGCCGCGACGGCATTGGCATGAACCCCGACCCAGCCCAGGCCTCCGCCTGGTATCGGAAAGCAATCCAGGCGGGCGTGCCCGAAGCCCAGAGCCGCCTGGACGCGCTCAGCAGTCAATGGAAATAAGCCCTGAAAGCCTTTTCTGTACGGGAAAGGCTTTTTCTGTGTAACGGAACGATTGCGGCGGAAAGAACGCTTTAGGCAATCAACCAAAAGCCTTCCCCTCAAGGGGAAGGCTTTTGAATAGTGATTTATACTTTCCAACAAAGCATCGATTAAATAAACACTTTCATGCAAAATTCTGCTTCGTTCCCCCTTGCCCTTTTTTGCGTTATCTGGTAAAATACTGGTGGAAAACAACCGGAATACGGATTTACAGGATAAACGGAGGATGATCTTATGAAACTGAGAGTGGGCGTTGATCTGGGCGGCATGTCGGCCAAGCTGGGCGTTGTGGACGAGAATAACGAAATTATTGCGCACAAGGTCATTCCGACGGAACACGGCATTACCTTTGAGGAAACCATCGCGAAGCTGGCGGAGGGCATCCTCAGCCTGGGCGATGTGGGCATCGTGGGCTTCGGCGTGCCCAGCAGCCTGATGCCGGGCAGCGATATTGTGATTTACGCCAATAACCTGGGCTGGAAAAACAAGGACATCAAAGCGGAACTGGTCAAGCACCTGGGGGATATTCCCGTGTACGTGGCCAACGACGCGGACTCCGCCACCGTGGGTGAATATTTCCAGGGCGCGGGCCGGGGCTATCAGAGCGTGCTGATGCTGACGCTGGGCACCGGCGTTGGCGGCGGTTTCATCTATAACGGCCACCTGTACCGCGGCGGCAACGGCTGCGGCTTTGAGCCCGGCCATATGACCATCCAGATGGACGGCATTCCCTGCACCTGCGGGAAAAAGGGATGCCTGGAAAGCTATGCGTCCGCCTCTGCCATTATCCGGGAACTGAGCAACAGCGAAGTCCCGTCCCTGAAAGCGTTCATCGCCGAAAACGGCGGCAAGCCCACCGCCCGGATGCTGTTTGACGCCGTGCGCCAGGGCAACACCGCGGCCCAGGATATTCTGGACAATTATGTGAAAGCACTGGCCGTTGGCATCGGCTCCCTCGTCACCATCCTGCGGCCGCAGATCGTGCTGCTGGGCGGCGGCGTCAGCGCGGCGGGCGATTTGCTGTACCGTCCCCTGCGCGCCATGATGAAGGACACGGTGTTCGGCTACGATGTGATCGGCTGCCCTGAAATCGTACCCGCCACCCTGGGCAACGACGCGGGCATCATCGGCGCGGCCATGCTGGATCATGTGCTGCTGTAAGGACCATTCAACAGGTAATTTGTGGTTTTCATGCAGAAACCCGGGACAAGCGCAGGGTTTTGTGACATAATAATCCCGTGATCAGGAAATGTGCCTGACGCAGTGTCCTGAAGGGAGGGGATTTGCCATGGAGCAGATTGCCAATGAGCTTAAAAAAATGGTCAAAGCCGGAATGGGCGCGGTAGCCGCCGGGATGGAGAAAACCCAGGAAGCCATCGACACCTTCGCCAAGAAGGGCGAACCGATTTATCAGCAGGCCAAATCCGTTGTGTCCGAAGCCACTGATAAAGTCAAGCAGGCTGTAAACGACGGCATGCAAGGCATGACCTTCAAACCCGGCGTGGAGGAAATCATCGGGAAGGTAAAAAAACTGACCCGGGAAGAATGGGAACAGATCCGCACGGCGGTGGAT
>CADBCX010000148.1 GCA_902793245.1 uncultured Eubacteriales bacterium
GTTGGAGTAATTGGCGGCCTGGCTGGCTTCGTCGGTGAGGGGCTTCGGTGTTTTGACGCCCAGCAGCGACCAGGTGCCGCTGGAAATATACAGTTCGCTGCCCTCCATGGGAATGCCCTCCACCGCGCTGCCGGTGTCGTGGGTGGCGCAGAGGACGACCTTGATGCCTTTATACTTTCCGATCACCGTGCCGGGCTGCTGCAGGGGCTTGAAGAATCGCTTGGGCAGGCCCAGAGCCTGAATGATTTCGTCGTCGTATTCCCCGGTTTGGGCGCTGACCATGCCGGTGGTGGTGGCGTTAGTGTATTCGTGGGACTTCACGCCACAGAGTTTATACATTAAATATTCCGGAATCATCAGGAAGCCGCAGGCATTGTCCAGCCGTCCGGCCAGCTTGTCGGCGTACAATTGGTAAATGGTGTTGAAGGGCTGGAACTGAATCCCTGTGCGGCGGTACAATTCCGCAAAGGGCATGAGCGCATGGACTTTGGAAATCACTTCTTCCGTTCTGCCGTCCCGGTAAGCGTAGCAGGGCCGCACTTCCTCGCTGCCGTTCATCAGCACATAGTCCACCGCCCAGGTGTCGACGGACAGGCTTTCGATCTGCGGGAATTCCTTCAGCGCTTCGTCGATACCGTTTTTCACATACGAAAACAAGGCATCGATATTCCATATCAGATGCCCGTTTTCTGTTTCCACACCGTTGGGAAAACGATATACTTCCTTGGTTTGCACTTGTCCGTTTTCCCGCCAGCCCACGATATGCCGGCCGGAGGAAGCCCCAATGTCAACAGCCAGATAGTACTTCATGTTCTCGCCTCATTCTGAAAGGATACTTTTTTCCCTTTCAGTATAGCATTTTTCCCTGCCTTTGGCAATGAGGTTTTTTATTCGCTTTTTGGAATGATTTTTGATCTGCGATCAGTTTGCCGGGTCGATGATGGACACGTCGATGCGGGGATAGCTCTTCACGTTGCCGTCGTCGCTGAGCACGGTATAGGTGCCGGCGGCGGTGCCGTAAATCTTCACTTTGCTGTCCACGGCAAAGGTGGGCTGCTCCTGGCAGATGAGGTAGCAGATATCCTTATAGGCGCTGCCGGATTTGGTGAGGGCGAAGGTGACCACCCATTCGTTCAGGCTCTGGGTGATGCCGGTAATATAGCCTTCCTCCCATACGCTCCTGCCCTGGCTTTCCGTTTTCGCCAGGTTCGCGTAGGCCATTTTCTTGGCGTTGGCGCGGATCTTTTCTCCCCGTTCGGAATCGGAATAGGCGCGGGTGCCGGTGAAGGAGAAGGTGCGCTCGTGCATGCCCTTCTTGCTCACGGTGAGCACGAACTGGTAGGTGCCTTCCAGGTGGGTATCCACTTTGAACTGGAACTTGGCGCCGCCGACGGTTTTGTTGTACGGCACAGGGCCGGACACGGAAAGCTGGGCTTTTGCGCCCTCCAGGCTGGTGCCGGACAGGATGGTTTCATCGTCCAGCGAATCGCCGGGCGTCACCAGCAGGTCAACGGGCAGCAGGCCCTGCTTGAACGTGACGGAATACAGCCGCTGGGCGGTGATGGCGCCTTCCAGCTCCGCGGTCAGCGTCAGGGAATAGACGCCCTGGCTGGGCAGCGTCACCTTCACGGCAAAGCTGCCGCTGTTGTTGGCGGTGTCGGTAAAGCTCTGGCCGCCGGCGTTGCCCAGAGAAAACAGCGTGGCGGTCACCTTGGCTTTCCGGGCCGTGGTGCCCTTAATGGTGAACGTGGCTTCGCTGGTTTCGGAGGGCGGCGCGCTGGTGAGCGCCAGCTTGATGGGCAGGGCTGGCATGGGCAGCACTTCGGTGAATTCCCAGGTTTTCATGATCTTTTCCAGCAGCGCGTTGTCCGCCTGCTTGGGGCTGCGCCCGCGAATCTGCATATCCAGGGTGATGGTGTAGCCGTTGCGGATGGTGCGGCGCTGGTAGCCCGCGCAGACCAATTCGCCCTCCTGCCGCAGGGTGTATTCCGTTTGCAGGAAGCGCAGGGCGTTCTTGCCGTAGTTGGCCCACTTGGCGGAGGTGTAGGTGTAGCCCAGCACGCCGTAGGCGGTGCCGTTGGTATGGGACACGCGGAATTCCTTGCGCATGTCCTCGTCCTGGTTGTTCAGGTCAAAATAGGTCTGGCCGTCCACGTCCCGCAGGGCGGTGATCACCAGGGTGCGTCCTTCCTCTTCGTCGTAAGCGGTCAGCAGGATGCCTTCCTGGTAGAAGCTGTTGGAAAGCGCGTCGTGATCCATGCCGTGCTGCTCCAGCCATTCCCGCTTCGTGCCTAAATTGTAGGGCGTGAGCACCTGTTCAAAATTGTCGGGGATGGTCACGGAAGCGCGCACGTCGCCGAAGGAATAGGTTTCAGCCAGAGCGGGCGCTGAAAAAACGAGCGTCAGCAGAAGCGCTCCCAACAGAATGAATAGTTTTTTACGCAGCATGTGCGTGCCTCCCTTCGTATCTCAGCCATGGGAAAACATGGCGCCGTGGGCAAAACAGATTGCGTATCGGACAACGATTGTATTTTATCACATTTCTTTGTTTATTTCAACTATGCGCGGTTTCCGCAAATGTAAAGTTTGCGCGGTTTCCGCAAATGTAAAGTTTCGGCAATGAGTGAAAACAAGAAATGTATAAAAGCCCGCGCTCTGCGCATCCTGATACCGAAAGGGGAGATGAGGATGCGAAAGGCGCGGCTGGCTGCGGGAATGATCTTATGTGTGTTTTTTCTGGACTTCGCTGCGTGTGCAACAGCGGAGGAGCGCTGGTATTACCGCGTGATCGCCCGGAACGATACGCCGCAGGCGCAGGAAGTAAAATTCCGGGTGCGGGACGCGGTGCTGTCCGTCTGCCCGGAAACGGCGAAGGAGCTTCCCGCCGCTTTTCCAAAAATAAAAGAAACGGCGGAGAGCCTTGGTTCCTGCCGCATGGAAATCAAAACCTGGTCGCCGGATACGGAAACGCCCCCGGCTCCCACCGTGTATATTACCATCGGGGAGGGCCGGGGGCGGAATTGCTGGGGCGTATTGTACGCCGATTCGCTGCTGATGGCGAAGGCGGAGGAGGATCCGGAAGAGCCGGAACGGGTGGAATTTGTCTGGCCCTTCTGGAACTGGCTCCTCAGCCTGTTCGGCTTATAAAACGCCCAGGTGTTCCAGCAGGATCTTGACGCCCAGCAGAATCAGGATCACGCCGCCGATGAATTCCGCTTTTTTCTCGTATTTCGCGCCGAACACGCTGCCCACCTTCACGCCGAGCATGGACAGGATGCAGGTGGTCACGCCGATGAGCGCCACGGACGTCCAGATGTTCACGTCCAGGAACGCGAACGTCACGCCCACGGCCAGGGCGTCGATGCTGGTGGCGACGGCCAGCACCAGCATGGAACGGAAGGACAGGGCGCTGTCCGTTTCCGGTTCGTCCTTGTCAAACACCGCTTCCCGGATCATGTTGCCGCCAATCAGGATCAGCAGGCCGAAAGCGATCCAGTGGTCATAGGAGGCGATGGCGTCCTTGAACTGCGCGCCCAGGAAGTACCCGATTACGGGCATCAGCGCCTGGAACCCGCCGAACCACAGGCCCACGATCAGGGCATGCTTGAACTGGATTTTTTTAAGCGCCAGGCCCTTGCAGATGGACACGGCGAACGCGTCCATGGACAAGCCCACAGCCAGCAGAAACAAGGATAAAAAATCCATGCTGTCACCTCGAAAGAAAAGCCCATGACCCGCGATGCCGGTTATGGGCTTTTAAGTTAGGAATTCGATTCTTATAAGCGAAAGTCTACGCAAAATGGCAAGTTATTGAGAGAACAGTGTACAGAGTGCAGAGTACAGATGAATATAGTGAAACCAATAAACGGAACCCATTTCTGGTAAACATTTTCTGGTAAACATTATAAATCTGAACTCTGTACTCTGAACTCTGTAAACTAAATCCCGGCTCTGCACTCTCTTTAAACTGGCTTTCCGGCTTATCCGGAATAGGTATTAAGCCAGAATCTCGCCTTCGTTTTCCACGGAAACTTCTTCCACCTGGCGGATGGCCCAGCGGGCTACGGTCATTTCCATGGGCGCGCCGCCCTTCTGGCCAACGGCTAAGGTAATGGTGTCGTCCTTGATGGCAGTGATGGTGCCGTAGATGCCGCCGATGGTGGTGATCCGGTCGCCATGCTTTAAGTTGTTCAGCATTTCCTTGACCTGCTTATCCTTCTTGCGCTGGGGACGGATGAGCATGAAATAGAAAATCGCGCCCATCGCCACCAGGGGCAGCACCATCTGCAAAATCGCGGCGATGGGGGACATTTCCGCCATTTGTTCAGCGCCTTCAGCGGCAGTGGTCGCAGCGCCCGCGGCAGCGGCGTCTTCAGCCAGCGCGGAGGAAATACCAAACAGGAATTCTGTGATCATGGGTGTTAAACCGCCTTTCAATCAAAAGTGTACTTGTCCATTATATAATGTTTTTCCGCCTCTGTAAACCCCAAAATCGAAGGAAGACACAATTCCGACACAAAAACCGCATTGAATGTCTTTGTCCGAATTGTAAATTATTTCATAATCATTACATATTTGTTTCGTCTTTTGTTGCAATCCGCAGGGGTTTTTGATATACTACGGGTTGGGACGCTTGTCCCGAAGCATACAAGATCATCGGTTTTCTTGTTTTTGTTCAGTTAAAAACTGAAAGTGTCCTTGAACCGCCATCGGCTGAACACTTACCTGTTTTTATTTTTTGAAGGGAGACTTATCGCAATGCAGTCCACTTCCGTTCCGGGCCAGGCCAGGCCGCTGGTATATGCTTTGCAGCAGAACATCCGCCGGGTGATCGTGGGCAAGGACGACGCCATCGAGCTGATGCTGATCGCCCTTATCTGCCGGGGCCACGTATTGATCGAGGACGTGCCCGGCGTGGGAAAAACCACCATGGCCGCGGCGCTGGCGAAATCGCTGCAGTGCAGCTTTAAGCGCATCCAATTTACCCCCGACGTGACGCCCTCCGACGTGACGGGCTTCACCATGGTGAATATCCAGACCGGGGAAATGGAATTCAAGCCCGGCGCCGTCATGAGCCAGATCGTGCTGGCGGACGAGATCAACCGCACTTCGCCCAAGACCCAGTCCTCTTTATTGGAAGTCATGGAGGAGGGCCAGGTGACGGTGGACGGCGTGACCCACACCCTGCCCCGGCCTTTCATGGTCATGGCCACCCAGAACCCGGTGGACTTCGTGGGCACCTATCCGCTGCCGGAAGCGCAGATGGACCGGTTCTTCCTGCGCATCACCGTGGGCTATCCCTCGGTGGAGGAGGAGATGGACATGCTGGAGCGCTACTCCGGCCAGGTGACACCCCTGCAAACCCTCACGCCCGTGTGCGGCGCGGAAGAAATCATCGCCATGCAGGAGCAGCTGGGAACGGTATACACCAGCAAGGAAGCGCGGAATTATGTGGCCAGCATTGTCGCTATGACCCGCAGCCATCCGGCGCTGCAATTGGGCGCGTCCCCCCGGGGTTCCATCGCGCTGCTCCGCGCGGCGCAAGCCTGTGCGCTTTTGTCCGGACGGGACTATGTGCTGCCCGACGACATCCGCCATATGGCGCTGCCGGTTTTGTCCCACCGCCTGATTCTCACCCCGGAAGCCCGGATGAAGGGGGTATCGGCTCCGCAATTGCTTCAGCAATTGATCGAATCTGTGCCGGTGCCCGTGGGACGGGCATGACGCGGCGGGGATGGACGGCGCTGGCCGTTCTTGTTACCGGCGCTGTGAGCGCATTGTCGCTGGGCAACGCGCTGTATCTGTATATCGCCCTGCTGTTGGCGCTCATTTTTGTTTATGCCTTTATCAGCGGCTGCTGGGCGAGGCTGACGGCCCGCTGTGGCCAGCGGCTCAGCAGCGCTTCCGTTTCCCGCGGGGAACGGGTGTCTCTGGCAGTGTTCGCGGAACACCGCTGTCCGCTTCCGGTCAGCCCGATGTACGGTACGTTTGTCTATAACGGCCAGGAACAGGCGTGCGTTTTTCCCGCGCGTCCCTTTCGCGCGCAGGAAAGGCGGCTGCCGATGGATGCCCGGCATGTGGGGATCTATCAGGCGGGAATCAGGGAACTGTCCGTATCGGATATTTTTGGCCTGTTCCGCTTCCGGGTGCCGCTGAAAGGAGAAGCGTCCGCCCTGACCGTGCTGCCCCGGCCCTTTGATATCGAAAAGCCCGGAATGAACCCGGGCGACGACGGCAGCGCGGCGCTGGCCCGCACCCAGGAGGACTACAATGCCCCGGAGGACGTGCGCGCCTATCGGCAGGGGGACGCCATGAAGCGCATCCACTGGAAATTGTCTTCCCGGAAGCGGGAACTGCTGGTGCGCCGGTTTGAGACCCCCGCCCCGCCGGACACCCTGATCCTGCTGGACTGCGATGCGCCCAGAGGCGGGGAAAACGTGAACGAGGGCAGGGAAAACCTTCGCGACGCCCTGTGCGAAACGGCGGTGGCCGTGGCGCGGATGCAGATGGAGGACGGCAGCCCTGTACGGCTTCCCATATACGGCAAGCGGGCCAACGAGTTTTCTTCCGATCACGCGGCGGGCCTGACGCTGCTTCAGGAAATGCTGGCGGCCCAGCCCTTTGGCGGCGGAGAGGATTTTGCCCGGGTGCTGAACCTGGAGCTTCGCCGCATGCGCCGTACCGGCGCGGCGGTGATCATCACCACAAGGCTGGACGCCCAGGTGGTGGAGGGCGTGACGAGCATCCGCCGCATGGGCCCCAGCGCCCGGCTGTACCTGGTCACCTACACCCCCGAAGCGCCGGAGTATCAGCCCTATGTGACCCGCCTGCAGCATCATTTGGTGGAGGTATGCTATGTCACGCCTGCCTGAAAAAGACTGGAAAGAGGCGCTCATGGGCTATTTCGCTTCCCTGCTGCTTTCCTTGGGCATGAGCCTGACGCTGTTCCGGGCGTTCGCGCCGCGGCAGGCGCTGTGGCCCGTTTTGCCCTTATGCGTCGGCCTGACCCTTGCTTTTTACGTTTTGTTCCAGATACGGTTTCGATATAAAAAATGGATCAGCCTGGCCATCCTTGCGTTTTTCGCTCTGTGGGGCGCGCTGGGCGGCGGCCCGGGGTTTGCGGCGGTTCAGATGGCAAAAGCCGCCTTCCTTTCGCTCCAGGGCATTCCCGACGCCATCGCGCCCTACGCCGTGACCGCCCGCTGGGCCCTGTGCCTGCTGTTTTCGCTGCTTGGCGTGGCGCTGTACTGGGATCATACGGTGGGTCTTGCCGTGTTCACGGTCATCAGCATGGTGGGCATTTCCTTCGCATTTGGCGCACGGGACGGGCTGCTGCTGTGCGCGCTGCC
>CADBCX010000149.1 GCA_902793245.1 uncultured Eubacteriales bacterium
CCTGACCAGCACGGTGGAAGGGACCATCATCAATACCAAGGTCGATAACGAGGCGTTCGAGGCGTTCGAGCCCATTGTCAGCGTGGTGAGCGGCAACGGAAACCCGGTGCAGCGTTCCATGCTGATTGCGTTTATCGACAACGCCGGCCAGCGGTACCTGCAGGAAGGCATGGTGGCCCAGGTGTGGCCGGAAAACGAAAAACGGGACGAAATCGGTTATGTCAAAGGCCGCGTGGCGCGCATCGACCGTTACCCCGTATCGGCCAGTGAAGTGCGCCAGACCCTCAAGAACGAGGAACTGGCCGCCCGGCTGCTTTCTTCCGGAGAGATGATGTACCAGGTACACATCGACCTGCTGCCTTCGCCGGACAACCCGTCCGAATATTTTTGGTCTTTCGGTCAGCCGGAAGATGTCAACATGAATGTGGGAACCTACTGCTCGGTGCTCAGTGAGGTCCGGCGCCGCAGCATGTTCCGATACCTGTTCGAGGAAACCAGGACACGCTTCCGGGCAGCCAAACTCCGTGCGGAATGAGGATGAAAAAGGGGAATAAGTCCACGGCGGCGCTTATCCGTCACTTCATGCGGGGATGCATGGCCTTCTTCTGGGTCACGTTCCTGCTGTACTTCGTGGACATTGTCGCCTACCTGCTGGCACCGTTCTTCCAACAAATCTACACGGACAACGTCATCACCCGCAAGAACCCCGAGTGGTTCGGGCCGTTGGTCACCTGCTACATCGTGCTGTTTCTCCTGGAGCTGGGCGTATGGATGTCCATGAATCTCCTCCGCAGACGGCATTTCACCAAGATGGGGCTCCTCAGCTCATCCCGCTTCGTGCTGAGCATCCTGGAGCTGCCCATGCTGGTGCTGGACCGTTTCTCGTCCGGCGAACTGGTGGCCCGCTACTCCAGCATCACCAGCATCACGCGCACGATGGACCAGTTCTCCATCGGCCTCATCTTCATCGTGCAGTCCATCATCAGCGCCGCGCTGCTGATGATGTACAGCTGGAAGCTGGGGCTGGTCGTGCTGGTGTCCATGAGCCTGCTCGTGCTCGTGATGCAAGTCACGGCCGACAGCATGAAGAAGAAAGCCAAGGGTACGGAAGTGACCGACGCTCATCTGCAAGGGGTCACCATGACAGGCATCAAGAATATAGAGACCATCAAATCCATGGGCGGAGAGCGCGCCTTCTACAGCCAGTGGGAGGAGGCCTTCGTCCATGCCCTCAACGTGCGGGTCCGTTCCACCATGAGCAACATGGGCACCGGCTCCCTGCCGCTGCTGGTCCTGCACCTGAGCAACGCCCTCATCCTGATTCTGGGTGCCTGGTACATCCTGAAAGGAGAACTGACACCGGGTATGCTGCTGGCTTCCCAGGCGCTGGCCGCCAGCATCATCTATCCGATCAACTCGGCCGTCAAGTCCACCCAGAGCGTCTACCGGAGCCAAGCCGCCATGGAGCGCCTGGAAGAAGTGGAAGACGCCTGCCAGGGACATCACCTGGAGCTGTCCAGCCCGGAAGAACTTCCGGAACAGCCCAAGTTGCGGGGAGATGTGGAACTGAGAAACGTCACCTTCGGCTACGACCGCAGCCTCCCACCGGTCCTCAGGGATTTCTCCCTGAAGATCCCGGCAGGAGCGAAAGTCGCTTTCGTGGGCTTCTCGGGCTGCGGCAAGAGTACCATCGCCAAGCTGATTTCCGGGCTCTACGAACCCTGGGAGGGCGAGATCCTGCTGGACGGAATTCCCGTGCAGCAGGTGAACCGCGCCGTCTTGATCAATTCCCTGTCGGTGGTCAACCAGGACATCACCCTCTTCGAAGGCACCATCGAGGACAACCTGAAGATGTGGGACAAGTCCATCGAGAATTTCTCCATGGTGATGGCCGCCAATGACGCCCAGATCCACGAAGAGATCGCCGAGCGCCCCGGAGCATACCAGTCCATGATGGCCGAGAACGGCAAGAACTTCAGCGGCGGCCAGCGCCAGCGCATGGAGATTGCCACCGCCCTCGCAAAGGATCCCTCCATCCTGATCATGGATGAAGGCACCTCGGCCCTGGACCCCAAGACCGAGGAGAAGGTGATGCAGCATATCGGCAACCTGGGCATCACCCTGATTATGATCGCCCACCGCCTGAGCACCATCCGGGACTGCGACTGCATCTACGTCATGGAGAAAGGCAGGATCCTGCAGCAAGGCACCCACGAGGAACTGATCCAGCGGGAAGGACTTTACCACGAACTCATGAAATACGCCTGAGCCATGAACAACCTGTTTTTCGAACAATTGGTCCAGCGTATTGAAGGCGACCGCAAGGCAATGAACCGGGCGGTCGATATCTTCCGGGGTATGATCGACCGCAGGGTCTGGAGAAGACTCACCCTGAAGCGGGAGATTCCGGAGGATATCGAGGAACTGGAAAAGAGTTTCTACCGGCAGCAGATCTTCTTCCGCCAGATTCAGCTGGAAGGCAAATGGTGGCGGCGCTGCTCGGGCAAGCTGCTGGCGTTCTCGGCCGATGACGATACACCGGTCATGCTCTCCCCCGGTTTTGCAGACTACACCTTCGTCGATCCGCGGACCGGGCATCGATGCAACGCCCGCAAACACATGGATCTTCTCAAGAAAGAGGCCTTCTCCCTTTCCTATCCCATGCCCGTGGGGAATCTCACCATCAGTTCTTTCATCGGGCACGCCCTGCGGCAACTGAGCGGATACGATGCCGTCTGCGCCCTGCTGGCCTGCCTGGGCGTGGTGTTGCTCACCATGTTCACCCCCTACGCCTGCAAGTTGCTCTTCGACGAAGTCATCCCTTCCGGAGATGCCGCCCAGGTGGTCCCCATCGCCGTTTTGCTCTTCAGCGCGGCCGCCGGGCTGGTGATGGTGCAGATTTCCCGCAACTACCTGGTGGTGAGAATGAAAGATAAAACCGAGTATGCGATGCAGACGTCGCTGATGACCCGCCTGCTTTCGCTGCCCACTTCCTTCTATAAAAAGTACTCCCCGGGCGAACTTTCGAACCGGGTCCTGTCGGTGGTGCGCTTCTCCACCCAGCTCACGGAGGACATGCTGTCCACCATCCTCACCCTGATTTTCACGGCCATGCTGTTCCTCCAGTTCTTCACTTACGGCGGTCCGCTGCTCTGGACGGGCATCCTGGTGATGGTGCTGTACATGCTCACCATCTATGTCCAGTATTCATGCCGCAAGAAGGTGCAGGACCAGGCCAACGTGTGCGCGTCTAAGCTGACGGGACTCATCTACAACCTGGCGGCCGGAGCGCAGAAGATCCGCACCAACGGTGCAGAAATCCGGGCCTTCCACCATTGGGCCGAGGCCTACGAACCGTCCGACCCCGACGGCAGCCGCTATCCGGCGCTGTTCAATTACAGCAACTCCATCAGCTACAATTTCCGCATGGTCCCCCTGATCGTGACCATGATAGCCGCCTGGCACTACGGCCTGGGTCTGTCGGATTACATCGCCTACTGCAGCGTGCTCACCATCGCCACCGAAGCCATCCAGCAATTCCAGCGCATCACCAAGCTCCTGGCCCAGCTGGCGCCGGAGATCAAGCTGTGCAGCCCCATCCTGGAGGCGCAGCCGGAGACGGACGAGGGTTCCGTCTTCATCAAGGACGTGAGCGGCAACATCGACATCCGCGGTCTCAAGTTCCGCTACGATCCGAAAATGCCTTACCTTTTCAACAACTTCAACCTGAAGATCAATGCGGGCGACTATGTGGCCCTGGTAGGCCCTTCGGGCTGCGGCAAATCCACCCTGGTGCGCCTGATGCTGGGATTCGAGCACCCCGAAAACGGCTCCATCTTCTACGACGAGCACAACCTGACCGATATCAACAAACCCAGCCTGCGCCGCTACTGCATCAGCATCTGCCTGCAGGACGGCCAGCTGGTGGAGGGGACCATCCGGGACAACATCCTCTTCGGAAACGACTTCTTCTCGGACGAGGAAGTGTGGGAAGCGGCCCGTAACGCCGCCCTGGAAAAGGATCTGCAGGGCATGCCCCTGGGCTTGGATACGCCCATTTCGGCCGACGGACAGGGCGTTTCCGGCGGGCAGCGCCAACGCATCCTCATCGCCCGTGCGCTCATTCGCAAACCGCGGATCGTTTTCCTGGACGAGGCGACATCGGCCCTGGACAACATCAGCCAGCACATTATTACGGAAAACCTGGCCCGGATGAACTGCACCCGCATTACCATCGCGCACCGCATGAGCACCATCCGCCAGTGCAACCGCATCGTCGTCCTGTCGGGCGGCCAGGTGGTCGAAGACGGCTCCTACGACGAGCTGATGGCCCGGGGCGGATACTTTACGGAAATGATAAAACGGCAGACGGTATGAGAAAGATTTTGATCGGTTTCCTCTGCAGTTTCCCGCTGCTCTGCCAGGCCCAGAGCCTGGAGCAGGTGATCCGGCTGGCCCAGGACAGCACCATCGCCGCATTCCAGAGCCGCTACGAATACGAATACCACCAACAGCATTTTGCCCGGTTCGAGGCGTTGCGCAAGCCCCAGTTGGAGCTTAGGCTCACGCCCAACTACTACAAACTGGTCACGGATCCCACCCGGGACTACGTGTACATCCGCAACTACAACCGCTTCTCCACATCGGCCCAGCTGATGCTGTCGCAGAAGGTGCTGGGACTGGGCGGAGACGCCTTTGTGAGCAGCTCGGCGCTCTGGAGCGAGTATTTCATGCATGACCAGCGGGACATGCCCCGCGAGTTTGTGACCATGCCCGTGGTGGTGGGGTATCAGCAATCCCTGGTGGGATACAATCCGTACCGCTGGGAAAGGCTGGTGGAAAATGCCCGGCTGGAAGCTGCCCGCAAGCAGCTCAATTACCAGCTGCACCAGATTGCCGAGGAGGCCACCCGCCGCTTTTTCCGCCTGGCCTGTGCGCAGGGCATGCTGGACATGTGCGAGCGCAACAAGCAGACGGCCGATACGCTGTACGCCATTGCCCGGGAAAAAGCCGGCATTGCCATGGTCTCCCTGGCCGAACTGCGCTCACTGGAACTGCAGCGGCTCAATGCCGCCAACGCCCTCCACAGCGCCCGCAACGAAGAGCAACTGGCCCGTGAATCACTCTCTTCCTACCTCCGCACGGGGAATATCCCGGCGGGCAGCCGCCTCACCGTTCCCACCCTGACCCGTCCGCTCACCCTGTCCGAAGAGGACGTCCTGGCGATGGCCCGCGCCAACAGCCCGGCCATCCAGGACCAGCAACGAGCGCTGACCGAGGCCCTGCAGGAGGAGGAGAAAGCCCGCAAGGAGCGGGGCGCCAAGGTGGGGGTAGATTTGAGCGTGGGCATGCAGCAGCTCAACTCCAACCTGTTCGGCACGTTGCGGGATCCCCGGTTCTATATGATTGGAGCCGTTACCTTGAGCATCCCGCTGATGGACCACGGCGCCGCCCGGAAGGGACAGGCGGCCGCAACGGCCCGCAAAGATCAGCAAATGCAGGCCCTCCGGGAGGTGGAACGCTCCCTGGAGGAGGATGTCCGCATCACCCTGGACAACCTGCGTTCGCATCAGCAACTCCTTTCGCATACCGAGGAGGCGGTTTCCCTGGCCGACGACGTCTTTGAACTCACGGCCGAGAACTATGCCAACGGCCTGTGCGACATCAATACGTACTCCCTGGCGCAAAGCCGCCGGGACAACGCCTACAACCAGCATCTTTCGGCCCTGGCCGGTTACTGGACAACCTACTATCACCTCCTAACCCTTACTCAGTATGAATAGGTCTCTTCTTCTCATAACCCTTGCAGCCGCCCTTGCCGCCTGCCAGTCCCGTTCTTCGGTCCCGGCAGCGGGAGATCTTTCCCAAGCCGTAACGCCGGCCGTCCCAGCCGCGGACACGGCCGGCGCGCCAGCCGTCCCGGTGCACAACCTGCAGCGGACCATCGAGTCTGAAGGCTTCTCCAGCAAGGGCACCATCCAGGCCATCATGGAGGTTCCCGTGTACAGCCGGATAGCCGAGCAGATCGTCAGCTTCGACCTGGTAATCGGTCAGCGGGTGCGGAAAGGAGAGGTGGTGGCCAGATTGAACCAGGACGTCCTGCAGGACAAGATCAATCGCAACAAGGCCGAATTGGAAAAGGCCGATTATCAATATCAATCCATCTTGATGGGGCAGGGTTACAAGCGCCAGAATCTGGAACAGGCGCCCGAGGAACTCCGCAACCAGGCCCGTGTGAACAGCGGCTACAATACGGCCAAGGCGTCGCTCCGGCAGCTGGAACGCGAGCTGACCTTCTGCACCATTACGGCGCCGCTCACGGGGGCCGTGAGCCGGATCGAGGCAACGCTGTACAGCGCCGCCACTCCGGGCGTGCCGCTCTTCTACATCGTGGACACCGAACACCTGAAGGTCTGTTTCGATGTATTGGAAAACGAGCTCCGGAAGTTTGAACCGGGCACCAAAATCCTGGTTTATAGCGTAGCTTATCCGGCCGAAGCCCATGAAGCCTGGATTTCGGCCATCAGTCCGGTGGTGGAGAAAAACGGAATGGTGCGGATGGAAGCCAATCTTAAGCCCCATCCGCACCTCATGCCCGGCATGACGGCAATCGTCACCAAGGCGAAGTAGTTTAATCCACGATGGGTTTTACGAGTTTGACAAGGGGCACCCCAAGTCAAGCTGAAATGACTATACTGTTTCTAGAAGGAGAGACAGGCGCGGACAGGGTACGAACTGTTAGGATGACTGAGGACGTCAGCGCCAGGTCCATCGAAATGGTAAGCCCACAACCTCGAAACCGTCACGTAGGGCGCCATAGCCGCCTGCAGCATACGCCCTGCTTGTTGCGGTCTTCGTGTAGTTGTAGGAACCATTGGTGGCCATATACTCTAGGGCCGCGGTCACGGGGCGGATGGCCACGTAGATGATATCTTGGCCAAAACTACTGCCCGTGATGCGTCTTCCTTCTGAAGATCAGAATGGGCGATGGCTTCAAGACGGCACTTGCTTTTCTGATCGTGCTGGTCCTGATTGTGGGGGCGATATCTTTGGTGAAGAAAAAACCCTCCTAAACCCTCTTAATAATATAAATCTTAATAATATAAAAAAGTAAAAATAAAGGACACATTTTCCAAATAATCGCTATATTTGCGCCGTTTTCGCATTTTAGATTCTCTCCAGTGACAGGGGGGTAAAAAATGAGCAGAGGATTACGTAGGATAGCGGTGATTTGGGGACTGTTTCTGGTCCTTTTA
>CADBCX010000150.1 GCA_902793245.1 uncultured Eubacteriales bacterium
TTCCGGGTGATCAGGGTCAGGGGCAGCATGCGGATCAGGTAAGTCACCCCCGCCATGACCAGGATATAGATGTAAATATTCCCGTTCATGCTTCTTCCTCCTTCACCGGCCGGAGCAGCGCCGCCGCCACGGAAATCGCCACCGTCAGGATAATCACCCGCATGCCCGCCGAAATCTCCCGCAGGTACGGCGCGTAGCAGAACACCGCGCTGACCAGCATGGACGCCACGATCACAATCGCCAGCGTGCGGTTCTGCTTGGCGGGGGGCACGATGATGGCGATGAACATACAGTACAGCGCAACGGAGAGCGCCACCAGCACCCGGGCGGGCAGGATGTTTCCCGCGATGGCTCCCAGCAGGGTGCCGATGGTCCAGCCGGGAATCGCCACCGCCATCTGCCCATAGGTATAGAAGGGGGAGAGGGGCCCATCCGCCGCGGCGGACAGGGCGAAAATCTCATCCGTCACCCCGAAGGACATGATGAACCGATGGAAGAACGGCGCTTTGGGGTCCACCTTCTGGCTCAGGCTGGCGCTCATCAGGCAGTAGCGCAGGTTGATGATCAGCTGGCTCAGGGCTAGCTCCAGGTAGCTGCCCGCCGCGGAGATCACCGACAGGGACGCGAACTGCCCGGCGCTGGTCAGGTTCAGCCCCGACATCAGCACCGCCTGGCCCACGGTCAGATGCTCCAACAGCGCCTTGATGCCAAAAGAAAAGGACACCGCCAGGTAGCCCAGCATGATGGGCACCCCGTCCCGGCAGCCCTTGAGAAACTGTTGCGCGTTCGTTCTGCTCATGTGCTTTCCCGGATTCCTCCTTTGGAAATCAGTCGGGAACCATTATATGCCTTTCGGGAAAGCCTGTCAATTGATGAACCGCGCCGGGGACTGTACTGAAATTGCACAGGCACGTTTTCTTCTGCTTCGGGAACAAAAAAGTCCATTTTCTTCTTTTTCCCGCTGCTTGACTTTCCTTCTTCCGCGCCTTATAATGGAAGAAACAAGGAGGTTGGTTTTTAATGCGGCCCTTCATGGACGAGGATTTTCTATTGACCACGGACACCGCCCGGACGCTGTTTCACGACGCGGCCAAGGCCATGCCCATCATCGACTACCACTGCCACCTGTCCCCGAAAGAAATCGCGCAGAACATCAAATTTGAAAACCTTTCCCACCTGATGCTGGGCGGCGACCACTACAAATGGCGGGCCATGCTCAGCTTTGGCGTGGATGAAAAGCTCATCCGCGGCGACGGCGACCCCCGGGAAAAGTTCATTGCTTTCGGCGATGCCGTGGCCCACGCCATCGGCAATCCGCTGTACCACTGGACGCACCTGGAATTGCAGCGGGTGTTCGGCATCGATACGCCGCTCAATCGGGACACCGCCGGGGAAATCTATGACCGGGCCAGCGAAATGCTCCAGGGCGACGATTTCCGCGCCCAGGCGCTGATTGATAAATTCAACGTGGATTACCTCTGCACCACCGACGACCCGGTGGACGACCTGTCCTTCCATCAGACCATCGCCGCGCAAAACGGCATGAAGGCCGAGGTCTATCCCGCGTTCCGCCCGGACAAGGCCCTGAACATCGACCGGCTGGGCTTCGTTGAATACATCAAACAATTGGCCCGGGTGGCGGGCATGGAGATTCACTCCACCGCCGACGTGCTGACCGCGCTGGAGCGCCGGGTGGAATACTTCCACGCCTGCGGCGCACGCATCGCCGACCATGCGCTGGATACCGTGCCCTACGGCGAGCCTTCCTTCAAGCAGGCGGACAAAGCTTTCCACGCCGCCATGGAGGGCCAGTCCATCAAGCAGAAGCACGTCGAAAGCTACCGCACGGTGATTTTGGCGGGCCTGGGCGCCATGTACGCCCAGCGCGGGTGGACGCAGCAGTACCACATCGGCGCCATGCGCAACAACAACACCGCCATGTTCAAGCGCTACGGGCCGGATGTGGGCTTCGATTCCATCATCGACGCGCCCGTGGCCCAGCATTTGAGCCGCCTGATGGATCTACAGGACGCCCAGGGCCAGCTGCCCAAGACCATCCTGTACACCCTGAACCCTGCCGCCAACCACGTCCTGGGCACCATGCTGGGCAACTTCCAGCAGTCCGGGGTAAAGGGCAAGATTCAGATGGGCTCCGCCTGGTGGTTCCTGGACCAGAAAGACGGCATGGAGGAGCAGCTTCACACCCTGGCGAATCTGGGCGTACTGGGAACCTTCGTGGGGATGCTCACCGACAGCCGCTCCTTCATCAGCTATCCACGCCACGAGTACTTTCGCCGCATCCTGTGCAACGTGATCGGCGGCTGGGTGGAAAACGGCGAATACCCCAATGATATAGAGTTCCTGAAAGAAATGGTCAGGGATATCTGCTATCATAACGCCAAGGCGTACTTCGGAATCTAATCAATTCTTTGAGTGTGGAGTTTGGAGAGTGGAGTGTGGAGTTTTGTTCAGATTGTTCGCGCTTCATGGATTCGCTATGACAACTCCACTCTTCACACTCCACACTCCACACTTTGTTTTCCCAAATGACAGAAAAACAGATAAACGAACGGGAGAGGATTACAATGGAAAGACTGAACAAGGCCCTGGTTCCCCAGGTGAAGCGGCCTCAGAACATCCGGGTGATGCAGTTTGGCGAGGGCGGCTTCCTGCGCGCTTTCGTGGATGAAATGCTGGACAACCTGAACACCCAGTGCGGCGGCGATTATGGCGTGGCCATCGTGCAGCCCCTGGAACGCGGCATGTGCAAGCTGCTGGAGGAGCAGGACTGCCTGTATACCGTGATGCTGCGCGGGCGCGAGGAAAGCGGCGACGTGAAGAAGGTCAAGGTCGTCGGCACCGTACTCAAGACCGTGGAGCCCTACGCCGATTTCCAGAGCTATCTGGACTTGGCCAAGCTGGACACTCTGCGCTTCATCGTCAGCAACACCACCGAGGCGGGCATCGTCTACACCGGCACCGACAATTACGACGACAGGCCCCAGCCCTCCTATCCCGGCAAACTGACCCGCTTCCTGCATGAACGCTTCCTGCTGGGCAAGCCGGGCTTCATCATCATGCCCTGCGAGCTGATCGACGACAACGGGTATCATTTGAAGGACGCTGTGCTGAAAACCGCCGCGCAGTGGAACTTGGGCGAAGATTTCATCAACTGGCTGAAAAACGATAACATTTTCTGCTCCACCCTGGTGGACCGCATCGTGACCGGTTTCCCCCGCAAGGAAGTGCCCGGCGTGTTTGAGGAACTGGGCTACGAAGACCAGCAGCTGGACACCGCCGAGCCCTTTGGCCTGTGGGTCATCGAAGGCCCCGAGCAGGTGAAGAAGGAGCTGCCCCTGGACCAGGTGAATCCCGTCATCTTTACCGACAACGTGAAGCCCTACAAGCTGCGGAAAGTCCGGATGCTGAACGGCGCCCACACCACCATGGTGCTGGGCGCGTATCTGGCAGGCCTGGACACCGTGGGCGAGTGCATGGCGGACAAGGACGTGCGGGCGTTCCTGGAGCACGCCCTCAACGACGAAATCATGCCCAACGTGCCGCTGCCTGAAAACGTGGTGAAGGAGTTCGCCGACGCGGTCTGCCTGCGCTTTGAGAATCCTTTCAACCGGCATGAGCTGCTGTCCATCGCCCTGAACTCTGTCAGCAAGTGGACGGCCCGTGTGCTGCCGACTTTGAAGGATTATCAGAAAAAGACCGGCGCGATTCCTGCCTGCCTGGCTTTCGGCCTGTCCGCTTTGATCTGCTTCTACACCGGCATTCAGCAGAACGCCGCGGGGGACTACGAGGGCCTCCGGGACGGCAAGCCCTATCCCGTGAAGGACGACGCCCACGTGCTCACCTTCTTCTCCGCGCAGAAAGCCCCCGACGCTCACGCGGTGCTCAGCAACACCGCGCTGTGGGGCGAAGACCTGACCGCCATTCCCGGCCTGGAAGCGAAAGTGGCCGAACAGCTCAAGGACATTCAGGCCAACGGCATCCGCACTGCCATGACCCACACTTGGGAGAAATAAACATGAGCGATTACATCAAGCTCCACGAGCTGGACAACGTGGGCGTGCTGATCACCCCGCGCGAAGGCATCCCCGCCGGGCACAAGATCGCCCTGCGGGACATTGCCAAGGGTGAAAAGGTGATCAAGTACGGCTGCCCCATCGGCACCGCCCAGAGCGATATCCGGTCGGGGGAGTGGATTCATTCCCACAACCTGAAAACCGCGCTCTCCGGCGAAAAGAACTACACCTACGCCCCCCAGCCCATCCACCGCGCCGCGCCCTTCACCGGCTCCTTCCTGGGCTATGAACGGGCGGACGGCAGGGTGGGCATCCGCAACGAAATATGGATTCTGCCCTTGGTCGGCTGCGTGAACCACACCGCCCAGCGCATCGCGGAAGCGGGCAGCAAGCTTGGCCCCGCGCCGGTGTACACCTTCACCCATCCCTACGGCTGCTCCCAGCTGGGCGAAGACCACTGCCGCACCCGCGACCTGCTGGCCGCCCTGGTGCGCCATCCCAACGCGGGCGGCGTGCTGGTGCTGTCCCTGGGCTGCGAGAACAACACCTTGGACGCTTTCAAGGAGCATCTCGGCCCGGTGGACGAAAAGCGGGTCAAGTTCCTGGTGTGCCAGGAATGGGAGGACGAGGAAGCGGAAGCGCTGAAGCTCATTCAGCAATTGCAGGACGAATTGAAGAACGACGTGCGCACGGAACAGCCCCTTTCCAAGTTAGTGGTGGGGCTCAAGTGCGGTGGCTCCGACGGTTTCTCCGGCATCACCGCGAATCCGCTTTTGGGCGCGGTCAGCGACGGCATCTGTGCGGCGGGCGGCACGGCGCTGCTCACCGAAGTGCCGGAAATGTTCGGCGCGGAAGAACTGCTCATGGCCCGGTGCAGGGACGAAGAAGTGTTCCAAAAGACCTGCGATCTGGTGAACGGCTTCAAGAAGTATTACCAGGACAACCACATGCCGGTGTACGAGAATCCCTCTCCCGGCAACAAGGCGGGGGGCATCACCACGCTGGAGGAAAAGTCCCTGGGCTGCACCCAGAAGGGCGGCTTAGGCGAGGTGCAGGACGTGCTGCAATACACCCAGCCCGTCGTCCGCAAGGGCCTGAACCTGGTCTGGGGCCCCGGCAACGACATCTGCGCCGTCACCTCCCTGACCGCTTCCGGCGCGCAGTTGATCCTGTTCACCACCGGCCGCGGCACGCCCCTGGGCGGCCCCGCGCCCACCCTGAAAGTGGCGACCAACGCGAACCTGGCCGCGAAAAAACACGGCTGGATCGACTTCAACGCGGGCCAGCTGTTGCAGGGCGTCACCATGGAGGAAGCCGCGAAGCAGCTTTTCCAACTCGTCCTCGCCACCGCCAACGGCCAGGAGACCCAGGCCGAAAAGCACGGCTACCGGGAAATCGCTATCTTCAAGAGCGGCGTGACGCTGTAAACAAAAGACAGGCATATAAAAACCACCGATCGCCGGTGGTTTTTGTTGTATGCGGTGCAGGAGACCTTTCCCCGTCAGACCGCCTTCTCAAACGCCATTTCCCGGAGGGCATGCGATACCAGGCAGTCCGGGTCGGTGTCGGGGCGAATCCATTCGTCCACGTCCGCGTCCGGCAGGATGAAAGGCATACGGTCATGGATGAAGCGGATGTCCTCCGCCGGTTCCCGGGTCAGAATGACGAAGGCGGGCGCGCCGTTTTCCATCCGGTACAGGCCGCAAAGCCAGGTGATTGCCGCGCCCGCGGGACGGATGGCGTACTTTGGGCCCAGGGTCTTTTTCCCGTTCGCGCCGGGAAGATGCTCCCATTCGTAATAACAGCTTGCGGGCACCGCGCACCGGTGGGCGCGCCATGCTTCGCGGAACAGGGGCTTTTCGGAAGCCGTTTCCGTCCGCGCGTTGATCAGCAGCCCGCTTTTTCCTTGAAAGCCCCACTTCATGGGGAACACGGCTTTTTTGCCGGCCCTGCTGAAAGCGACAGCCGGAACCACCGCGGATGGACGGATTTCCCCGTGCGTCATCACCGCCGCATCTCCAAAAAATGGCAGCAGGGGAGACCGGTTCATTTCTTCGATAATCGGCCTGAGCTCGGGAGATTCCTCCAGATGAAAACGGCCGCACATACGCACCACCCCCGCGTTTTATGATTCATGATACCCCAAGCTTTCCTCAAGAAAAATACACTCAGGCCCATTGCGTTTTCAGCATCCGAAAGCAATCAAATGCTGAACTCCGCATAATCCTCCTCCGCGTTATCAGAGACGGCTTCGGAGCTGGCGTAGGCAAACGCATCTGAGCGCAGCAGGGCTTCCACGGTGAGGGCGGGGTTCTGGCAGAGCAGGTCCAGCAGCTCGATAAAGTCCCGGATGACCTCCCGCGGCGTGATGTTCTGATCGGCCCCGATGCGCTCATATTCGATCTTGATAAAGGCGGCCAGATCGGTGTCGGCGAGGCGCTGGGCGTAGCCGTACAGGTCGGCGTGCATGGCGGCCAGCTTTTCGCACAGTACCAGCATTTCTTCCGCCGTCAGGGGTTCCAGGCGAATCACAGGAGCTAGCAGGTCCCGCGCGCCGGGGCGGGAAAACTTGCCCTCCGCCAGGCGGGAGCGCAGCGCTTCGTAGCTGTACACGCCCCGCCGCTTGTCCTCCACCGCCTGGGGCGTGGCGCCCATGATGATGCCCAAATACTTCGCCTTGCCCTGCAGGGTATCGTTGTACATGGTCAGCAGCTTTTCATAGTTGTACTGCCGGGTGATGCTGTTGGGAATCTTGTAAAGGTTCACCAGCTCGTCGACCATGATCATCATGCCCTGATACCCCGCCAGCCGGAAGAAGGCCGCAAAGAGCTTCAGATAATCATACCAGTCGTCGTCCGTGATGATCATCTGCACGCCAAGGGCCTCCCGGGCCTCGCTCTTCAGCGTGTATTCCCCCCGGAACCAGCGGAGCACCTTCCCCTTCATGTCATCGTCGCCGTTCACATAGGCGCGGTAATAGGCGGAGAGCAGCCGGCCGAACTCGAACCCGTGCACCAGCTCGCTGACGGAGGCCGTGACCGCGAAGATCTTCCGGTCCGTCGCCGCGGCCAGGGCGGGATCCTCCGCGGACAGCCCGGTCTCCCGCATGGCTTCGCTCTGCACGGCGCTGATCCAGCGGTCCAGCACCAGCGTCAGGGCCCCGCCCTCCGGCCGGGTCTTCGTCGACAGGTTGCCGATCAGCTCC
>CADBCX010000151.1 GCA_902793245.1 uncultured Eubacteriales bacterium
CGCGGAAGCGGGCGAAGCGGCGCTGGAGGACATGCTCTCCTCCCTGCTGCCCGCCTACTGGCCCACGGCGGTGATCGCCCTCAACGACCTGGTGGCCATGGGCTGCATGAACGCCGCCAGGAAGCGGGGCCTGCGCCTGCCGGAGGATCTGTCCATCCTGGGCTGCGACAACCTGTTCTGCGCCCCGTACCTCTCCCCCGCCCTCACCAGCATCGACACCCGCCAGCAGGAATTGGGCGCCGATGCCGTCCGGCTCCTCCTCAGCGGCGAGGAAAAGCGGATGGACGCGGGCTGGGAATTTGTGTATCGGGAAAGCTGCGCCCAGTACGCAGGGCGGTAAAGCGGGAATTGTGAGGAGCATATGAACGATAACATCATGATGCCGGAGAATGCATGGACTTCCTGGATCAAAGAACTCCAAAACCTGTCGCAGTGCGCCCTGGCTTACTGCAAGGATAAGTATGATATCGAACGGTTTGAACGCATCCGGGAAATCTCCGCTGAAATGGCGGCTAAGATCAGCGACCAGCCGCTGGAAGAGATCAAAGCAGCTTTCTGCGCAGGAACGGGGTATCAGACGCCGAAGCTGGATACCCGGTCCGCGTTATTCCGCGACGGCAAGATCCTGCTGGTTCAGGAGGCCAACGGAAGCTGGGCATTGCCTGGCGGATGGGTCGATTATGACCAGACGATCCGAACGAACGCGGCAAAAGAAGTGCTGGAAGAAGCCGGGATGATTGTGGAGCCTGTCCGCGTGATCGCGCTGCATGACCACAACAGGCGAAACGGCACCTTCTTCCCCAGCAATATCTGTTCCGCCTTTGTGCTGTGCAGGTATGTTTCCGGAGATTTCCAGCCGAACCTGGAAACTGTTGCCTGTGGATTCTTTGGCCCGGAGGAGCTGCCCGAACATCTGGCGAATGGAAAAAGCAACCTGGAACAGATCAGAATGTGCTTTGAAGCTTCTGAGGACGAAAACTGGCAGCTGGTCTTTGACTGAGGTTTGGTGTCCGATGATGCCAAGGCCAGACATGGCGAAAAAAAAGCGAGGGATTTTTATGAATGAAGATTTTCACCAGGGCAGCTTTACCCTGCCCGGAGAAGCGGGCTATGAACAACTGACGCTGGAACTGGCGAAGCGGTGGGGCGCGGACGTGATCCGAGACAGCGACGGAACCAAGCTGTCCGACGAGATCGTGAAGGCGGGCTACGGCATTTACTCCACCATCTGCATCATCCGGGAGCACAACGCTTTTGCCGAGGCCCATCCCGACAGCCAGCAGCAGACCTTCCTCTGCTCCGACCCGGTGATCGCCACGGGGGACAGCGTGACCATCCGGCCCCTGGAGGGCTTTTTCGACGAGCAGTTCCAGGTGAACGACAGCCCAGACGCCATGGCCTATTGGCAGGTGTATGACCGTACCACAAACGAAGAAGTGCCGAAAGAAAACTGGACATATGAAAACGGGGTAGTGACGGTCTCCCCCGCCGCGCCCTGGCGCAGCTACACGGTATCCTTCCTGGCCTGGCGGGTGTGGGAGGAAATCAACATGTACAACCACACCACCAACCACTGGACCAGCGAACACCTGCGGCAGCTGGACCCCCGGCATCCCCTGGCCTGGGAGTACTTGCAAAAGTGGCTCAGGGACTGGTGCCAGCAGAACCCCGACACCACGGTGGTGCGGTTTACTTCCTTATTCTATAATTTCGTCTGGATCTTCGGCTCCGACCTGCGCCGCCGCAACCGCTACACCGACTGGGCCAGCTACGATTTCACCGTTTCCCCCGCTGCGCTGAAAGCGTTTGAACAGCAATACGGCTACGCCCTCACCGCCGAGGACTTCATCAACCAGCGGAAACTGCAGGTCACCCACATGCCGCCCACGGCGCATAAGCGGGACTACATGGACTTCATTCAGGCGTTCGTGGCGGAGAAAGCCAAGGCGCTGGTGGACATCGTGCATGGCTACGGCAAGAAAGCCTATGTGTTCTACGACGACAGCTGGGTGGGCATGGAGCCTTACGGCAAGCGCTTTGCCTCCATCGGCTTTGACGGCCTGATCAAGTGCATTTTCTCCGGCTTTGAATGCCGCCTCTGCGCAGGCGCGAAGGTGCCGACCCACGAAATCCGGCTGCATCCCTACCTGTTCCCCGTGGGCCTGGGCGGGCTGCCCACCTTCCAGGAGGGCGGCCACCCGGAAAAAGACGCCATGGAATACTGGATGCACGCCCGGCGCGCGCTGCTGCGGCAGTGCGTGGACAGGATCGGCCTGGGCGGCTATCTGCATCTCACCCAGGGCTATCCCGCCTTCGTGGACGCCATCGAGCGCATCGGCGTGGAGTTCCGCAAGATCAAGGCCCTGCAAGAGGACGGCCCGTCTTCCACCCTGCCGATTCGTGTCGCCGTGCTGCACACCTGGGGAGCCTTGCGCAGCTGGACGCTCAGCGGCCACTTCCACGAAACCTTCATGCACCCGCTTATCCACATCAACGAAGCTCTGTCCGGCCTGCCGGTGGAGGTGAAGTTCATCTCCTTTGCCGACGCGGAAAACGGCGCGCTGGAGGATGCGAATGTGGTTATCAACGCGGGTCGCGCCGGAGACGCCTGGAGCGGCGGCGACGCCTGGCGGAGCGAAAAGCTGGTGGAACAGCTGACGGAGTTTGTTTACAAGGGCGGCTGCTTCATCGGCGTCGACGAACCTTCCGCCGTACCGGGGTACGACACCTTCTTCCGCATGGCGCACGTGCTGGGAATCGACTATGACACCGGCGCGCGGGTGTGCCACGGCAAATGGGAATACAAGCTGGAAAAGAGCCTGCGCATCCAGGCGGGCTCGGCGGGCCTCAAGGACAAGGAACATCTGTACCTCACCGACGGCAAGGCCTGCGTGCTGGCCGACGCCAACGGCATCCCGCAGATGACGGTCAACCGCTTCGGCAAGGGCTTGGGCGTATACATGAGCGATTTCCAGGTGACGCCGCAGAATACCCGGATGCTGCTGGATATCCTGCTCTATGCCGCGAACCTCTCCGACCAGGCGCCCTACATCACCGGCGACTGCCGGGCGGAGGCCGCGTATTATCCCGCGAACAAGACCCTCGTCGTTATCAACAACAGCCATGAAACCGTGGAAACCTCCGTTTCCCTGCCGGACAATAACTGGCTGAACGTGACGTTAGCGCCGATGGAAACCAAAGAAATCAATCTGTAAAGGAGAAAATGCCATGGAACGCTTTGCCTGGAAAGGACGCATCAAGGAAGGAATGCAGGCGGAATACAAGCGCCGCCACGACGAAATCTGGCCGGAGATGATTGAACTGCTCAAGTCCGCCGGGATCAAAAACTACACCATCTGGAGCGACGGCCGCGACGTGTTCGGCTACTACGAGTGCGAGCAGGGCATCGCCTTCGCCGAAAAGACCCAGGCGGAAAGCCCCATCGTGGACAAGTGGAACGAATACATGGACGACGTGCTGGAACTGGTCATGGATCCCGTCACCGGCGCGCAGCCCAAGCTGCAAATGATGTTCAAAATGGAGTAACAGGCGCGCATCGCCTTTGATAACGCCATGGAGGGGCGCGGCTTTCGCACACGCCAAAAAACCGTCGGAGCAGCTCCGGCGGTTTCTGATTACAACGGTCAATCCCGAGGCTTCATCACAGCTGGCGGGACAGAACGCGCTTCAAAAATTCCTGGGTTCTGGGCATTTGGGGCGCGGTGAACAGGTCGCTGGGCTTGCTGTCCTCCAGAATCACGCCCCCGTCCATGAACAGCACGCGGCCGGCCACATCCCGGGCGAAGCTCATTTCGTGGGTCACGATCAGCATGGTCATGCCGCCGGAAGCCAGGTCCTGCATCACGGACAGCACTTCGCCCACCATCTCCGGGTCCAGGGCGCTGGTGGGTTCGTCAAACAGCAGGATCTCCGGTTCCATGCACAGGGCCCTGGCAATGGCCACCCGCTGCTTCTGCCCGCCGGAAAGCTGGGCCGGGCGTGCGTTGCGGTACGCCGCCATGCCCACTTTTTCCAGGTATTGGATCGCCCGCTTTTCCGCTTCCGGGCGCTTCACTTTCAGCACCTGCATCTGCCCCAGCACGCAGTTTTCCATCACGTTGTGGTTGCTGAACAGATTAAAGGATTGAAACACCATGCCCACCTTGGAATGGTACAGGGTGCGCTTCCATTCCGTTTCGGCGTTTTTGCCGTGGAACAGAATTTCTCCCTTGGTGGGCTGCTCCAGGAAATTGATGCACCGCAGCAGGGTGCTTTTTCCGGAGCCGGAGGAACCGATGATGCAGATAACGTCGCCGGTATTCACGGAAAAATCAATGTCCTTTAACACCGAATGGCTGCCAAACGCCTTGGAAAGATGGCGCACCTGCAGAACACTGTCACCCGCCATTCACTTTTCCTCCTTTCCGGCCTTGTATTCCTTGTTGTTCTCATCAAACGGCGTGCCCCAATGGGGGTAGTTGTAATTGCCAGCGGTCATGGTGAGCTGGTCTTCCTGCACCAGTTCATAGTTGCTGGAGCCGTCCATCTTCCTCTCCACCCAGCGCAGGAGGAAGGAGGAGAGCAGGGTCATGGTCAGATAGCCCACCATTTCCACCGTGGCGGAGGGGAAATACAGGTAGCTTGCGCCCACCGCCGCCCGGTGCGCGGAGAAGAATTCCGGGAAGCCGATGATGAACATGACGGACGTATCCTTCACGTTGATGATGAAGTTGTTGCCGATTTGGGGAATGATATTCCGCACCGCCTGGGGCAGGATCACGTGCACCATGCTCTGCCAGTGGGTCATGCCGATGGCGGTGGCGCCCTCGGTCTGGCCTTTGTCCACGGAGATGATGCCGCCGCGGACGGACTCAGCCATATACGCGCCCGTGTTGATGGACACCACCACGATGCTGACCAGCCAGATGGACGTGAATTTCACGGCGTTATTGGTGAAATACGGCAGGCCGTAATAAAAGAATACCGCCTGCAGCACCATGGGCGTGCCACGGAACACTTCCACGTAAATCCGAATGATCACGCGAATCAGGCGTAGGAAAAAGCGCTTGATGGGATTGTCTTTCCGGGAATAAGGTATCGTGTTCAGCACGCCGCAGATCAGGCCGATAACGCAGCCCAGCACCGTGCCCACCAGGGCCAGCACCAGCGTGTTCTTCATGCCGGCCAGATACGATCCGCCGTATTTGATCCATAGCTTAACGATGTCAGCCCACAGCTGCGCGAATCTGTCCATATCGTTTGCTCCTTTTTTGTATCACAGTTCCGGGGAATACAACGCAGGGGCGGATACGCTCCGCCCCCGCATGTCTGCGCCCCCTAAGGGACGCAAGCCCGTTCCTTAGTCCATCATGGGCTGAATGGCAATCGCATGGGCCATCATTTCGTTGAAATCATCGGCGGTCATCTGGGACAGCACCGCGTCGATCGCTTCCTTCAGGGCCGCGTTGCCCTTCATGACGGAAACGCCGATGTTCACGTTCTCCGCCCGCTCCTGCTCGGTGAACTGGAAGTCGCCCTCCGTACCGGAGAAGTCCAGGATCACCATGTCGGGATAAGCCGCCACAGCGCCCTGGGCGGTGGGCATATCGGTGCAGACGAAATCCACCATGCCGGTTTCCAGCGCCATCAGCATGGCGGGCGCGGTTTCGGCGGCGGTCATGACGTTGGCCCCGGTAATCTGGGGCAGGCAGGTGTCATACCAGATGGTGGCGATCTGCGCGGTGCAGCTGCCGCCCGCCAGGTCGGCAAGGCCCTTGGCTTCGGCGAAGGCGCTGCCCTGTTTGGTCAGGCAAACGATGGTGGCATAGAAATAGGGGCCGGCGAAATCCACCTGCTCGGCGCGTTCGGCGGTCATGGACTGGCCGGCAATCACCGCGTCAAAGGTGCCGGTCTGCACGCCGGGCACCAGGGAATCCCAGTCGGACTGGAACACTTCCAGCTGCCAGCCGTTGGCTTCGCAGATTTTCTTGGCGATCATCACGTCATAGCCGTTGGCATAGGAGCCGGGCACGTTGCTGATGGGCACAGCGCCATTGCTGTCGTCGCTCTGGGTCCAGTTGTAGGGGGCATAGGCGCATTCCATGGCAATGGTCAGCACCCCGTCCTCCACGCCGGTGGGAACGTCCTGGGCAAGCGCGGCGGGACACAGGGCGGCAGCCAGCATCAAAGCGGTGAGCAAAGCAAGCAGTTTCTTCATTTTCATTTCCTCCTCATGTGTTTGGATAGAAAAAGCGGGAATAGCGCAAACGCCATTCTCCGCTGTATTTCCCAGGCCGGGAAAAACCGAATAGCGCTCCATGGCAGCCCATGACAGTCAGGAAGATGTTCTCTCCATGACCAACGCGGCGCTTGGCCCTCGCCTCCGCGTTTCGGCAGCCTCCCCTTTCCCCCGGGTTCCCTGCCCGGCCGGGCTCCCCCTGGGTACTCTTGTCGGCTGCGCCTCTATTCCTGCGGGAGTTTTTCTCCCGATTCACGTTTTCATTATATCCTGCTTTTCCCGTCTGTCAAGGCTTGCAATTGTATATAAAGTGTTCTCATATGCCACCCATGCGGCTGAACAAAGACGTTTTGCCCCTCTGAATGCTGAAAAACCCGGACAGCCGCGTGGGCGGTGTCCGGGTTCATGATCAAAGGCGGGAACGGCCTTACTTGACTACCAGGTTCAGCAGCCGTCCGGGGACGTAGATGCACTTGACGATGTTCTTATCGCCGATGAGTTTCTTCACTTCGTCCTTGCTGGGCAGTTCGGCCTGGGCTTCTTCCCTGGTGAGGGTGACGGGCACCATCAGCTTGCCCTTGACCTTGCCGTTGATCTGCACGGCGATTTCCACCTCGTCCCGCACCAGATGCTTTTCGTCGAAGCTGGGCCAGGGCTGGGTGTAGACAGGCGCGCCATAGCCCTGGGCCTGCCAGATTTCCTCGCAGATGTGGGGAGCCACGGGAGAGAGCAGCAGCAGCAGGGTCTTGTATTCGCCCTTGGTCACGCTGCCCTTCTGCACCATCTCGTTCACCAGCGTCATCATCTGGGCGATGGCGGTGTTGAACTTCATGCCGTCAAAGTCCTCGCTCACCTTCTTGATGGTGGCGTGCACGCTGGCCTTCATGTCGTCGCTCAGGCCCTCGTC